>REEL01000076.1 GCA_007695095.1 Chitinophagaceae bacterium
AGAAAAAAGATTAAAGAGAAAAGGATGTATTCTCGTTTTTAATAAAGGTTTTTTAGATGAGTTAAGGAGGTTTTTTATACTTTTTTAAAAAGAAGAACTTCCTCCTTTCTGTCATACTGACGTTAGGAAGTATCTCCGTATAAATAGGGAGTCCTCTCACAACATTTTTTATCATAATTTTTCCATTCATCTTCCCCTTGAAATTTGGGTTTTGCTCTCTTGGGACTTGCGCAGCCATTTACAGAGTCTATTAAAATCAAAAAAATAAGATTTATAAAATTGTTATTTTTTTATTAAATTTACAGCTGAATGAAATTAAATTTAACATACGCTATATGATACATAATCTATTTAAAGTAAGCTTTTTACTTTGTTTTCTAGTTTGCATACAGCCGCTGAAAGCACAACTTTTTATCAATGAATTTTTATCTTCCAATCATGCCGGTATAGAAGATATGTATGGCAATAATGAGGATTGGATAGAAATTTATAATTCCGGTCAATCACCGGTTAATCTTCAGGGATATTACCTTTCAGATGATGAAGATGATAAATTAATGTGGTCCTTCCCGGATACGGTAATCGCTCCCGGAAGTTTTTTAATTGTGTTTGCTTCCGGACATGATATTTTTGAATCGGGAGAAATGCACACCAATTTCAGAATAAGTATTGAAGGTGAACCTTTGTTTTTATCAGACCCTTCCGGTCAACAAATAGATATGGTGCCGGCTCAAAACTTATTAACCGACTATTCATACGGGCGCTATCCTGACGGAGCTGCTCAATGGTACATTATGGGTAATCCCAGCCCTGAAGAGCCAAATAATAATCAATCTAACTATACCGGTATTTTGTCTCCGGCAAATGTGTTGACAGAAGGTGGTTTTTATCAGGACTCTGTGGAAATTCAAATAGCACCGGCTGTCACAGGCAGTGAAATCCGATATACGACCGACGGTACAGAGCCGGATGAAAATTCTCCACTTTATACCGGTCCTTTTAAATTATACGATCGCTTTGGAGAGCCAAACCAGCATTCTACAATAGTAACATCAACTTTAGGTGGATGGCATGGCTGGGACCCGCCGGCAAGCGAAGTGTTTAAAGCACATAATTTACGGGTTAAAGTTTTCAAACCGGGCTATGTCCCTTCAGAAGTGGTTCACACCTATTTTATCGACTCCACAGCTAATATGCGTTATGATTTACCGGTTTGGTCCATTACGACTAATCATGATAATTTTTTTGGACAGAGTGAGGGATTGTTTATTCCCCAAAATTATCTGAACCGTGGCTTTGAATGGGAAAGAGAGGCATTTATAGAGCTTTTTAAAGACGGACAAAAAGTAATTGGACAACATGCGGGAATACGTACTCACGGAGGTGCAAGCCGGCATTATCCTCAGAAAACTTTACGTTTGTACGCCAGAAATCTTTATGGAAACTCTCATTTTGAATACCCGTTATTTGGTGATGACCACTTAACCAATGACGGCAGAAAACAATTAAATCAATTTAAACGCCTGCTACTGAGAAGCTCAGGGAATGATTGGCCTATGACTTTAATCAGAGATGCCGCATTACAAAGCCTTTTGGAAGGGATAGATATCGATAAACAAGCATACACCCCCTCCGTTGCATTTATAAACGGAGAGTTTTGGGGTATACACAACATTCGGGAAAGACAAGATCGCTTTTATATAGCTACCCATTATGATTTAGACCCCGATAGTGTAGTAATTCTAAAAAGAGACAGAAATACAGGTGTTTATGATTTGAAAGAAGGAGAACCGGGTGATGAACAGCATTATATTGACATGGAAGCTTTCATAGATAATGAGGATATTACAGACCCGGTGATTTATGAGCAGGTAAAAGAATTGATGGATGTATACAATTTTATTGATTTTCAGATTGCTCATATCTTTTTTGCAAACAGAGACTGGCCTTCAAATAATAATAAATACTATAGGTACAAAGGGGCTTATGATGAAGACAATGACCGGACTGACGGTCGCTGGAGATGGATAGTTTTTGATACTGATTTCAGCTTTGGGTATTCTCAAACGCCACCCTCTCACAATACCTTGGTTTTTGCAACCAATGACAGTCATAATTCCTGGCCAAATGCTTCCTGGGCAACTTTCTTACTAAGAAATTTATTAGATAACGAAAGCTTTAAAGTTGCTTTTATTAACAGGTTTGCCGATCATTTGAATACCCGTTTTAAACCCTCTTTTGTTGAGGCGCGTATAGATTCTTTTCATAATGATTTGGCAAATGTGATTGATGAGCATGTGAATCGCTGGCAAAGACCATTTTATTGGCAAGGCTCAACCCAAAACATTATTGACTTTGGAAATGTGAGAGCAGGCCATGTGTTTAACCATATACAGAACTTCTTTAGTTTAGATGAAATTCATACAGTTATTTTGGATGTAGACAATCCGCAAAGGGGTAGTATTAAGTTTAGCACTCTGCAGCATGATGAATATCCCTGGACAGGTGATTACTTTTCTAATGTTCCTGTATTGTTAAAAGCTATCCCTGAAGACGGTTATGAATTTGTGGAATGGTTGGAGACGGGCGATACTCTTAGTGAAATGTATGTTTATTTAGATTCGGATACCCAATTCACGGCAGTATTTGAAGCAAAAGTTGCTGCATTCCTGCCGTTTACTTATCCGGCTTTGCATGATGTTTGTGACAGTGATTATGTTTTTGATTTCTGGCCTCCGAATGCACCGGCACTTACTTATCCTCAAAATATTATGTTTCACACACAGGATTTTACAAATACTCCTGATGAACAAACAGAAATGGTTGCTAATTACACCTGTGCGTATGATTTGAACAACCGTCCCCGGATTAATGGCTTAGGAGTTTCCGGATTTTCGTTTATAAACACCGGTAATCCCCAAAACAGTGAAACCTGCCTAAGTGAAAACGGTTGGGTAGGCGCTGCTGTTTTAGGTCTCAGTACGGATGCTTGTGAAGATATTGAACTATATTTTACAGCCGGTACCGTACAGGAAAACTCAAGGACATATAACCTTCGTTTACAGTATAAATTATCTGAAAATGATGTTTGGCAGGATTTTGAACCTTTCACGGAATATACCTCTTCATATACATTACATTTTCAGGAATTTGGACCTATACCTTTTCCCGATTATATGGAAAATCAGGATACTGTTTATCTGCGCTGGCTGTATTATCAATCTCCTCAGTCGGATGATAGCGGACCACGCGCGCAGGTTCGTATAGATGACATAATAGTTAAGCTGGCTGAAGAACCTCAGGATACAATACCGGATAATGATACTGTATCTGTACCTGAAGTAGTGGATTACACAAATGTAACATTATATCCGAACCCTGGAAATAATCAGTTCACGATTGATTTACCTTTTGATGACAGTTATTTAATTGATGTAAAAAATGTGCTAGGGCAAAAAATGGCTGAAACTGTTTTTAATGGTTCCCGTTTTGTTCAGAATACAGCAAACTGGCCGGAGGGTATTTACTTTATCAGAATTCAGCATGATGCAGATTTGCCGCCTTTAATTTTTAGGTGGATTAAATAGGGGGAGCTAACCTGTAAGTCCCTGAATTAGGTTGACCATTTTTATAAGATAGGAATTTTTATAAACCTGACTATTTTGAAAAAGAAAACGCTTAAATATTTCTTAAATTTAACAGCGTTAATTATATTCAGCTTAAATTTTTAGCTTTGTAAAAAAAAAGTGACAGAAATACTCCAATTTATATCGATAGGGTTTATGGAAATCCGTTTACTGGATATACTGGATATATTTCTGGTAGCCTTGCTAATCTATCAACTTTACCGTCTGCTAAAGGGAAGCCTTGCTTTTTATATTTTTCTTGGTTTGGTTTCTATTTATATGATTTACTTTGGTGTGCGGGCACTGAACATGAACTTACTTTCCGGGATTTTAGGACAGTTTATAGATGTAGGGGTTATTTTATTGCTAATTATTTTCCAACCGGAAGTGAGAAGGTTCTTGTTAATTATTGGCAGGGGCAGTCACTTCAAGAGAAATAGATGGCTTAAAAAATGGTTTCCCAATAAAATTCAAACCGAGGAGGAGCTGGAGTCTTATATTGAAGAAACCTTAAGTGCCATAGCTATTTTTCAAAAAGCAAAAACCGGTTCACTGATAGTTTTTGCAAATACTTCTAAGCTTCAGTTCTTTGCAAACTCCGGGGTGAAGATTGATGCTGTAATTTCATCAAAACTTTTGGAATCTATATTTGAAAAAAATAGCCCACTGCACGATGGGGCGGTAATTATTTCAGAAAATAAAATTATGGCTGCAGGTTGCACTCTGCCGGTATCTGAAAATGAAGACTTGCCTGATAGAGTTGGTGTGAGACATAAAGCAGCAGTAGGTATTACTGAACAGAGTGATGCTTTGGCAATAATTGTTTCAGAAGAAAAGGGCACCATTTCTTATGCCCGTGGCGGAAACTTGATTTTCGACATTAAAATCAGTGATTTACGTACTCTGCTAAGGAAAATTATGGTTGAAGATAGTTTTTAAAAATCTATTGATTGTCTTGCTGAGATTCCCATAAGCGAATCATTTCTTCGGGTGATTTACCTAAAAAATTCAGTGAAAATTCAACATCCTTTGTGAGGGGGTGTTCAGGATATACCTCTAAAAAACGATTGTACCAAAAACGTGCTTCAGAGGTGTCATTTACTTCGTTTTCATATGTAAAGCCTATTAAAAATAAAACCTGAGCACGGTTTTCATAAGTTGGATATTCTGCATAAGTTCTTTCGTAGGTCCGGGCAGCTAATACCGGATCGCCGGCACTTCGGTGTAAATCTGCCAATCTAAACAAATATTCCGGAGCTATGGAATGATTAGGGTATTGACTGTAAAAGGCATCATACTTTTCTATTAATTCGTTTCTTATATTTTCTGAAAACTCAAAGCTTAGATTATCTTCAAAAAGTTTATTCTCTAATTTCGTAATTTCCTCTATTAAAGTGTCTTCTGTTTTCTCTGTTGCTGAACAGGATGTTAAGAAAACAGCAAGCAGACTAATCAGAAAGAAATAATTTTTCCAATACATAATTTTATTTTATTAGCGGCAAAGTTAGAAAGTTTTAAAATATACACCCTTAAATATGATGTTTAGTAAATGTTCTTTATTTAATTAATGAAAATTAGCGGAATTTATTTTAGCAATTTATTTTTTATCGTTGTAATTGACATTTTGCTCTTTCAGGGCTAAGCATTAGCTATTGCAGTAATTATGGGGCTATTGACCAAAGTTAGACGTGTAATGCCTTTTTAAGGCTTATTCTGGCTATGACAGATATGATATGGCAGCAATAATGTTGAATAAGCTGATATTATAAGTTTTGGCAACTTCTCTGCAGCCCTGAAAGGGTGTAATAGTTTTAATCATCTCCTTCATTTTTTTTCGGTAACTTCAATATTTCTTCGGCTTCTTTGGTATCCAGGGTGCCGATATCTTTCAGCTTCCTGCTCATTACATTGGTGCGGGTGTTTCTCAATTCATCTAAAGACTTAGATGCGGTGTGTAATTGTTTATCCACCTTTTCTAACTGTTCGCCAAATTTATCAAACTCAGTTTTTACGGCTTCCAGAATTTTCCATACTTCACTGCTTCTTTTTTGCACTGCCAGGGTTCGGAATCCCATTTGAAGACTGTTTAAAAGAGCAGAAAGGGTTGTTGGCCCGGTAATGGTTATCCGGTAAGTTCTTTGAAGCTTTTCAAACAAGCCGCTATGCCTCAATACTTCTGCATATAAGCCTTCTATGGGTAAAAACATAATGGCAAAGTCTGTAGTGTGAGGCGGATCTATATATTTTGCACTGATTTCTTTAGCAGACAATTCAATGCTTTTTATTAATCCTTTTTGAGCAACATCAATTTTTATTTTATCCCCTTCATCATATGCATCCAGTAAAAATTGATAGTTTTCAGTTGGGAATTTTGAATCTATAGGCATCCAGACACCTTCATCTGCAGCACGGCCCGGTAATTTGACAGCAAATTCCACAAAAGCATGACTACCTTTTTTGGTAGCTACATTTTTAGAGAACTGATCGGGTGTTAACAGTTGCTCCAGGATATTTTCAAGTTGGTATTCACCCATAACTCCACGGGTTTTTACATTTGATAAAACTCTTTTTAAGTCGCCAACTCCATTTGCCAGGCTTTGCATTTCACCCAGTCCTTTGTGAACTTGTTCAAGTCGATCACTTACCTGTTTAAAGGATTCCCCCAATCTTTTTTCAAGTGCAGTCTGCAATTTCTCATCTACGGTTTTTCGCATTTCGGTGAGTTGTTCGTTATTATCCTTACGGATACTTTCAAGGTCTTTTTCCACCCGCTCACTAATATCTTTTAGGCGATTCAGAAATCCGATATTCAGCTCTTGCTGCATTTTGTTAAAGTCTTCAAAACGTTCCCTAACGGATTTATTGAGTTTATCGCTGTTTTCGGCATTGATATTCCCAAATTGGTTCAGTGACTTTGCCAGCTCATCTCTACTCATCTGAGCATATTGAGCAGCTTCTGTCCGGTTTGTTTTCATTTCTTCCCGTATGGAACGTTCAATGTCGCTGAGCTTGCTGTTGAGCTGTTGAATAATCTCTTTATTATCAGACTTTTGGTGTTTTTTGCCGAAAAGTAAATAGATGATTACTAAAATTAGCAGCAAACAAAAAGAAATTAAAACCTCAGCCATAGTGATTTTTTATTTTAAAAAATTATATGAAAGCATCCCCGGTAAATTACAAAAAAATAATTGATAGGATACGCTTGTATTTTTTATATTTTTGCGTATTAAATATTTATTAACAAAGCAATGACTGATTATACTCAAAAAATAAAGCAAAACTTAAGGGATGCTGTTAATGACAGAGAGAGTTTAAATAAGTCATTTGAAAAGTTAGAGCAATTTTACTTTAAAAGAAAGAATCAACAGTTGAATGCCGGTGAAGACCTGAAAGCCAAATCTAAGTATTTGCGCTGGAGATTTTTTGAAAATATGGAAGAGCACTTGCTTCAGTTGGATTCCAAATTTAGTGAAAGTGGCATTAAACTGCTTTGGAGTGATGATGAGGAAACAGCTATTCAGTTAGTATATAATATACTTAAAAAAAACAACATCACTTATTTTACCGGAGAGGACGATTTGTTGCGAAAAGAATTGAAATTAGACGAGCGCTTGCAAAATTTTCATTTTAAACGCATAGCCCCCGACCGCTGGCATACGTTAGCTCATAAGAATAGTCAAAAAAATGCACCACTGGAGGAAGCTGCTATAATTACAAGCTGCCGTTTTGTGATATCCGGACAGGGTTTGATCGTCTTGCCTGCAGAATCACCCTATCATACTTTAGAAGCAAAAATGAGCCCGGTAAGAATTTTTTTAGTTGGTATAGACCGGATTATGCCTGATATTAAAGAGCTGAATCACTGGATGCGTTTGTTTTACCAAAACCGGGATTTTACGGACTCACCACCCGATTACAACTTGTTTGGAGGGTTTGGAAAAGAAAATCAGGAAGGTACGGATTATCTGATATTTCTTAATAACGGGCGCGATAAAGTTTTAGCAGATAAAGATTATAGGGAGGCAATGTATTGTATAGATTGTAAAGCCTGTGAAAAATCTTGCCCGGTGACTACTCTCACTGTTAATACAACTGATAATTTGATAGAATCTCCCATTCAAAATATTGTATTCCCCTTAAAAAATGAATTTCCGGCAGCATATTACCTTTCTCATACAAGCACTCTCAGCAAGTCAAACACTGATGTATGTCCGGTAGGGATAAATATTGATAAACTAATGCGATTGAGCCGACAGAGATATAAAGAAAACTTTGGGGAAAGTCTGCAACAAAAATGGGCATATAGCTTTTGGGAGAGAGCAATGTTAAACCCGGTATGGCTTGAGAAATTAAATACCGGTCTGAAATACATCTTAATGAATATGTTGCTACATCATGTCATGGGTAGTGGATATAAAAAAATGAGCCCGGCACCCAAGTCTTTCCGCCAATTATATAAAGAGAAAAATAAATCTTAATTCTGTCGCGTTTTGTAATTAGTTAATTGTCTTATAAAATTAATCATAAAACTAAAAAACCGGTTAAATTTTTGATGTTTTATATTATTATTTGACAATTCTTTTAAATCGTTGTATTTTTGCATTTTAACAAAACAACTTTTATTCGGCATACTTCTACGCAAAATTTGACTTTTAATTTGAACATTTCTTTTACAAATATGCTTAGAAGTAGCTTATTATTGTGTTTTATCGTCCTACTGTTAGTTTCTTGCTCCAACGAGCGCATAGAGGGTTCGTTCACCAAGGAAGAGCTTGCCTGGTTGGTTTATGATAAAGGAGATACCGTTGATTTTTACAGTAAAGAATCGGGAGAAATTCAATTTATCGTTACGGAAAAAACTGAGTTACATCAGGTCTCCAATAAATTCCCTATTGAAGCCGAAGTTTTACTGGAAAGTGATCACCATAATTTAAAGTTTAAGATTTATCTTTTAAAAGATCAGTACTCATTTAAGCGTTACGTACGATTGAATCATATATACCGTCCGTTAGATTTATTAAAACCTGTTGAAACTAAAAAAATTGAAGGCTTAAACTTTTTTAATGTTTATGAGATTGAGGAGAGCAGCAAGGAAGAAACATTTATTCAATCTGCTTCTTTCAACAAACAAAATGGTTTTCTTGAATTTACAGATTCTACCGGAGTAAATTATATTCAAAAAAACCTCAGTGAAAGTAATTCTCCATCAGCTTATTATGTTTTATTTGAGAAATAGCTCTCTTTCTTACTGTACTTTTAAACCTGTTTTTCATTGCCCGAAAAAGTAATTTTAATATTCATTTAATCCTTTAAAATTTTTCTTTCTGTAAAATTGCTTTTATCTTTAAGGCATTATACAATAAGCATATATGATGCTGTGGGTTCAGATGTATTTAGTAAAACTATGTGGTAATTTATTTTAAAGTTATAATTTAAAAAAACAAAAAATGAGACAGGCAACAATTTTTCTCTATTTATCGGTAATTGTATTTTTTATTTATGTGCCATTAGATGTTGAAGGTCAAAGATTAAGGTTAAACAGACCACATGAAGTCAGAGCAGTTTTTTATAATGTAGAGAATCTTTTTGATATATATGATGAACCGGGTAAGAATGATGTGATGTTTACGCCGGAAGGCAGAAATAAATGGACAGCTGAACGTTATGAAAAAAAAGTAAAAGATCTGGGAAAAGTCATCAATGAGATGGGTGGTGACAAGCATCTTGCGCTTATCGGTTTATGTGAAGTTGAAAATATGTTAGTTTTAACAGACCTTGCGATGGAAATTTTTGAAAGGGAAAGAGATTTTAGTATTATTCATCGAAATTCAGCGGATGCCCGGGGTATTGATGTGGCGTTAATTTATGACAATCGATTTTTCACCTTGCTTTCTAAAGAATTTATTGCTGTTGAACCGGAGGAGTTCCCGCAAATGCGTACCCGTGATATTTTATATGCTAAAGGTATTTTATCCGATGCAGACACGCTGCATGTTTATCTGAATCACTGGTCAAGTCGCAGAGGCGGATTGGCTGAAACAGAACCAAGGAGGGTAGCTGCTGCTGAAATATTAAGAAGTCACGTAGATGAAGTTTTGGCTCGAAATTCAGCAGCAAATATTTTGATAATGGGGGATTTTAATGACGAACCGGATAATAAAAGTGTTAAAGAAACTCTAAGGGCAAAGCCGGTAGAACAGGCTTACGAAGATGGAATGCTCTTCAACCTGGTGTATGACTATGTGCATAGAGAAGATATTGGAACTTATAAATTCCGTGGAAACTGGAATATGCTCGATCATATGATTGCATCCAGAGGGTTACTTGATGCGGGAAGTCAAATACACATTCCAACAAAAAAGGCTTTAATTTTTAAAGAAGACTGGCTGTTTACAGAAGATGAACGATTTGGAGGGAAGACAATTTTCAGAACTTACGGAGGGCCTAATTATTTAGGTGGATATAGTGATCATCTTCCTATTTATACAGACATACAAATTATTCCCACTTCAAGGAGAGGGCGTTAAAATGAGAATTTTAATAACCGGTGCGTCAGGTATGCTAGGTACAGCACTTGTAGAAATGGCGGCTGACAAATATGAAATATTAGCTCAGTTTAATAAAACAGAACCGATAAAGGGAGCAGTTGAATATCTGCAATGTGATTTTAATCACGCTGAATTTTTGTTACCCATGTTGAACCGGCTCAAACCGGATGCAGTGATACATTTAGCGGCCATAACTGATACGAATTTTTGTGAAGAAAACCCCGATTTTACTTCTAAATTGAATGTGACGGCTGTTTTTATAATTGCTCGATGGTGTGCACAGCAAAGTATTCCTTTTATTTTTACTTCTACTGATCTTGTTTTTGACGGTAAAAATCCTCCTTACAGTGAAACATGTGAACAGAATCCATTGATGGTATACGGAGAGCAAAAAGCTATGGCAGAGAAAAAAATACTAAGCATTTATCCGGGAGCTCTTATATGCAGGGTGCCTTTAATGTTTGGTTATAAAAATGGCAAACCCGGGGGCTTTTTACGCGGTCTGATAGATACTATTGGAAAAAAAGAGTATGCCTCTCAGTTTAGGGATGAATACCGCACACCTGTCTACACAAGAAGGGTTGCAAAAGGGATTTTAATCGGTCTGAAAAAAAAATTGAAAGGATATTTACATTTAGGCGGTTCGCAAAGACTTTCCAGATATCATCTGGGTCTTCTTGTTTGTGAAGTGTTTGATTTGGATAGTGTATACAATAAGCCTTCCTGGTTGAAAGACACTGAGTTGGCTAAAAAAAGACCTTTAGATGTATCCCTTGACAGCGGACTTGCTATTGAAAATGGCTATGACCCCGGGGATTTAAAAGCAGATTTTATTGATTTAAGAGAAAGACTCCGAATAAATTAAACCGGATATTCTACAAAATTTCTTGGCGTTTCATATAAACGAACCTGTACTTCAAGATTTTTATCCAATACAGCAGTTAATTTATTATAGATTACCACTGCTATATTTTCGGCTGAAGGAATCAGATTTTTGAATTCTTCGGTGTCTAAATTCAGGTTTTTATGGTCAAAAACATCTGTAACCTCTTTTTTTATTACATCTTTTAAAACCTTTAAATCAATTACATAGCCGGTTTCGGGATTGATTTCACCAACAATTTTTACGATTAACTCATAATTGTGTCCGTGATAATTATGATTATTGCAAAGGCCAAAAACCTTTTCGTTCTTTTCGTCTGACCACTCAGGATTAAACAAGCGATGAGCAGCATTAAAATGAGCTTTTCTGTATACAGCAGCTTTCATAATTTTTTATTTAAAAGGGCAAACAGTTGTTTTAGTTGTTTGCTCGCAAGAAGTAATTATCAATCTTGCAAACGTAAAATAGCAATTTATGTTTAAAAAAGTAATTGAATTGTGAATTCCGTGAAAATATTCTTTTATTTTAACGAAATAACTTAATGTTTAGGTAGTTTTGTAAAGAAAAGTGAATAAATGGCAGTGAAAAAAAGTATTTATCAATTTCAGATCGAAGGTTTAGATGGTGAGGAAATTGATTTCGGGCAGTTTAAAGGCAAATTGCTTTTGATAGTCAATACAGCTTCTGAATGTGGATATACTTATCAATATGGCCAGTTACAGGAATTGTACGATATGTTTAAAGATAAAATCAATATTTTAGGTGTGCCTTCCAATGATTTTGGAAATCAGGAGCCGGGAAAAGAAAGTGAAATACAAGCTTTTTGTGAAAAAAACTTTCAATTGAGTTTTCCGGTGACTAAGAAACTTAAAGTATTGGGTGAAGACAGGCATCCACTATATGAATTTTTATGTAATGGAGACTTAAACGGGTTTCAGGATTCTGAGATGGAATGGAATTTTCAGAAATTTTTGTTTGATGAAAAGGGTAGGTTGTGTGGTGTTTACAGCCCGGCTACCGAACCCAATAGTCCGACTATACTGGAAGTCCTGACAAAAGAGCCTAAAGTCTGATTTTGTACAATTTCTACTGAGTACATATTGTACTGCCCTGTTTTAAAAATTATGATAGGGTTTAATAATATTATAGGTCAGCAAAAGCTAAAAGATTATTTGCGTCAAACGGTACGCTCTGAAAGAGTAAGTCATACGCAAATGTTTTTGGGAAGTCCCGGTTATGGAACTTTACCAATGGCTATCGCTTTTATTCGCTTTCTGTTATGTCTTGACAAACAGGAAGATGATGCTTGCGGAGTCTGTGATAGTTGTCAAAAAATAAAAAAATTAATCCACCCGGATGTTCATTTTATATTTCCCACCGTTCGAACAAAAAGCATGAAGTCTGCTCCTAAGAGTGCTGATTTTATGCATGAATGGCGAAAAGCTTTATCAGAAAACCCTTATTTGAATGATAAGGAGTGGTTTCGCTATTCGGGAGAAGAAGATAAGCAGGGAAATATTACAGCAGCCGACTGCAACAGTATCATACATAAGTTTAATATTCAAAGTTCGGAAAGTGAATTTAAAGTATTGCTTTTATGGATGCCTGCTTACTTAAAAAAAGAAGGAAATATTTTACTGAAGCTTTTAGAAGAGCCTCCGGAAGGTTCAATATTTGTTTTGATAGCGGAGAGTGAAACGGATGTTTTGCCAACCATTACTTCCCGCTCACAGGTTTTACGCTTCAGTCGTATAGATGAACAGGCAATTATAGAGGCTTTAGTTAATAAAAAAAATCTCAGCCATTCAGATGCTGCTGATATTGCATTGGCTGCTGAGGGTGATTATGCTGAAGCATTGAGAATGTTGGAGACCTCAAATGAAAGCAAGCCGTCGGGTTTTTTAAACTGGTTGAGACTCTGTAAGGAGATGAAAAAACCCGGTTATCACGATAAGTTAATTGAACTGAATAAATTTATAGATCAGGTGAATTCGTGGGGCAGGGAAGAGCAAAAGAACTTTTTGCAAACCGGATTAGGCTATATGAGAAAAATGCTTCCGGGAAAAAATGATGGCTTTATTCCACCTGAGTTAAGGTTCGAACCTGAAAAAATACAGGCAATTAATGAATTGATAAACAAAAATTATTATTTTATCGAAAGAAATGCCAACGGAAGGATTTTATTTTTTAATCTTTCTTTGGATATAGAGCGAATTTTAAATTAAGGAAAAACAATACTATGGGATGTTCTACATGTGCCACAAAAGATAAAGATGGTCTGCCAAAAGGCTGTAAGAGCAATGGGGATTGCCTGACCGGAGCTTGTAATAAAATGAATGTATTTGACTGGTTATCTGATTATACTTTCGGAGCAGTTGAGTCAAACAGTTTGTATGAGATAAGCTTTAAAAAAGGAGCCAGAAAAGAATTTTTTAGAAATGAAAAGGGATTACCGGTAATTACAGGCGATTATGTTGCTGTTGAATCAGACAGCGGATATCATGTAGGAGAGATTACGCTTTCGGGGCCTTTAGTGAAGCTTCAAATGAAGAAAAAGGGAATAAAAAAAGTGGCTCCGGAAAATTATCCAATGATATTGCGGGAGGCATCTGAAAATGACCTGGCATCTCTTGAAAAAGCCAAATCCAGAGAACTGGATATAATGATTCGAAGCAGGGCAATTGCAAGGTCATTAAATCTGGAAATGAAAATTGGAGATGTAGAAGTACAGGCTGATAATAAGAAGGTAACTTTTTTCTATACGGCTGAAGGTCGGGTAGATTTCAGAGAGCTCATTAAAGTATATGCTAGAGAGTTTCATGCCCGTATAGAAATGAAGCAAATTGGCTCCAGGCAGGAAGCCGGACTTATTGGGGGCATAGGCAGCTGTGGCAGGGAACTTTGCTGTTCAACCTGGTTAACAGACTTTAAAACTGTTTCTACCGGAGCTGCACGATATCAGAATTTATCTATTAATCAGACAAAATTGTCCGGGCAGTGCGGCCGCTTAAAATGCTGCCTGAATTATGAATTGGATACCTATGTGGAGGCCTTAACCTACTTTCCCAAAAAAGCAGAAGTTATTTACACCAAAAAAGGTAAGGCTATCCTCCAGAAAAGTGATATTTTTAAAAAATTGATGTGGTATTGTTATGAAAATACGACTAAGTTTATTCCATTGGAGGTTGATCAGGTAACAGATTTGTTGGAAAAGCAGAAAAAACGTATAGATATAAACGATTTAGAATCGGTTGCATTTAAGATAGAAGCTTCTGTAGATATAGAAGTAGAAAGGGAATACAGTGATTTAGTGGGGCAGATTTCGCTGGAATCTTTGGATAAGAAATCGAAAAAAAGACGTAATAAAAGACGTAAGAAGCCCGGTAAGCGATAATTTTTCAGAATTATAAAGACTGTCATGATTAAAAATAAAATGCAGAAAGCTCATCTTTTCTTTTTGTTTTGCCTGATGATTTTATCAGCCGGCTGTCAACCGGATTATTTTTTTGATAAAACAGAAGAAATTCCGAATGATATATGGACTTATGAATATCAGCCTGAGTTTACGGTAGAAATTGAAGATACTATGGCCTTGTATGATATAATGATTAACATTCGCCATACCCGTTTTTATGGCTATAGAAATCTTTGGGTTTATGTGCATACCCTAATGCCGGATGGGGAAAAACTGGAAAATAAAGTAGAATTGCCTCTTTCAGAACCTAGTGGCAGGTGGTATGGAAACTGCTCTGGAGACATTTGTTTTGTGCAGGTGCCTATTCAGATGAAAGCCATTTTTAAAGAGGCCGGCAGCTATACTTTTCGCATACAACAATACATGAGGGTTCCGGAATTGGAACATATTTTAGGGGTTGGACTTCGCCTGGAAAAGTCAGGGGAAAGGCCATAAAAAAGCGCAAGTTTTTAATTTAAAACAGAGATTTTGTATCTTTATAAGGACAGTTAATCTCTTTTTTTAAAATTTATGGAATATATTGTTCTTGCCATACCGGTTTTTTTTCTGTTAATAGGTCTTGAACTGTTATTCGGTAAGCTGAAAAAGACTTCCTGGTACAGATTTAACGATGCAATAACGAATATCAGCTGTGGTATAGGACAGCAGGTATTAGGTGTATTTTTAAAAGTGGCTGTTTTTATTGGTTACGTTTGGATTTTTGAACATCTCCGCCTTTTTACTATTCCCGTAAATCTTTTTACCATTTTTATTTTATTTGTAGGGGTAGATTTTTTCTACTATTGGTTTCATCGTTTAGCACATGAAATCAGTATTTTATGGGGAAGTCACATTGTGCATCATCAAAGTGAGGAATATAATTTAACGGTTGCTCTAAGGCAGGGATGGGTTCAAAGTGCTTTCAGTTGGGTGTTTTATATTCCACTGGCTTTTATGGGTTTTGATCCATTTGTCTTTTTAGCTGTAAGTGCATTTCAAACACTTTATCAGTTTTGGATACACACCAGAGCCATTGGTAAGTTGCCCAAAGTTGTAGAATATATTTTTAATACCCCTTCTCATCATAGAGTTCATCATGGTATCAACCCTAAATATCTAGACAAAAACCACGGTGGTACCCTTATTCTTTTTGACAGAATGTTTGGAACATTTCAGGAAGAAGAGGAGGAAGTGGTTTATGGTATCACCTCCCAAGCCAAAAGCTGGAATCCTTTGTGGCTGAATTTTGCGTATTGGATTGACTTACTGAAGTTAGTGAGTAAAGGCAGAAACCTGAAAGATAAATGGCAAATTTTAACAAAACCACCCGGTTGGAAACCTGACTATTTAGGAGGTGTAGAAAAACCGGGAGAAGTGAAGCCGGAAACTTTTCAAAAATTTGATGTGCAAATACCGGAAAAGGTTAACTATTATGTACTTTTTCAATATGTGATTTTAATAGCGGCCGCTTCCGCCTTTTTATTTTTTGAATCTCATTTCGGCTGGATAGTGAAAAGCGTAGTTGTTTTATACTTAATTATAACCATAGTATCATTAGGGGGCTTACTGGAAAAAAAACAATGGGCATGGAAAATGGAGCTTCCCCGCTTAATATTTCCGGTAATAGCAGCTATTTTATTTACCCGAAAAGAAAGTTTTTTTAGCAGCATTACATTTACCGCAGAGATTCCTTCCTTTTACGTAATATTCCTTATTTTAGGTGTAATTTCCTTTGCACTGATAAGTATATTATGGATAAACGCATTTAGAAACATATTTAAAACCCCTGACTTAAGTATAAAATAGTTGTATGGAGGATCCGATATTGTATGCAATTCCGGTTTTTATAGTATTTATCCTATTAGAATTAGGGATAGCATGGAAAATAAAAAGAGATGCTTACGAATTAAAGGATAGCGCAGCCAATATTACAATGGGATTGGGTTCTGCTATTATTGGCTTAGGGGTGAAATCAGTTGTTCTGATTCTTTTTTTAGGTATTTATCAATACCGAATTTTTGATATTGGTTTTCAATGGTGGGCTTGGTTAATACTGCTTTTTGCAGATGATTTTTCATTTTACTGGCATCATCGACTAAGTCATCAGATTCGCTTACTTTGGGCTGCACATGTCAATCATCATTCATCTCAGAAATACAACCTCAGCGTAGCTCTTCGTCAAAGTTGGACTGAAGTTATCTATAAATATATTTTTTGGATGTGGCTGCCGTTGATAGGATTTCATCCACTGATGGTTATGACGATGATTTCCATAAACTTAATTTATCAATTTTTTGTACATACTGAAGTGGTTAAAAAAATGGGAGTATTAGAGTACTTTATGAATACTCCCTCTCACCACAGAGTTCACCATGCAAGTAATATCCGGTATTTAGATAAAAATCACGCGGGTATATTTATTATTTGGGATAAGTTGTTTGGTACTTTCAGCCCTGAAGATGAAGATGAAAGACCGGTTTATGGAATTACCCGAAATATAAATACACATAATCCGCTAAAAATAGCCTCACATGAATTTGCAGATTTGTGGAAAGATGTCCGTAAAGCAGATAATCTGAAAGACAAGATTTTGTATATAATAATGCCTCCCGGTTGGTCTCCTGACGGCTCTACACTTACGAGTAATCAGTTAAGGGCTTTGGATAAAAAAGATTCCCGAGTTTAAATATCTGCTCTGAATTGAGTAGGACAGCATACCTAACATTAGATTGCCACCAACTATCTATAATTGTGTATTTTTGAAAAAAAAAGATGGGTACTTTAGTTGCAGATAGTGGTTCTACAAAAACTGACTGGGTTTGGTCGGATGGAAATGAGTATATCAATATGCAATCCCCCGGTTTGAATCCACATTATGTAAAAGGTGATTATGTAGAAAATATTTTGCAAAAAAATGTTTTAACAATACTGAAAGATAAGCCTGTTGAAGCTTTGTTTTTTTATGGAGCAGGTTGTGCCGGTGAAGATCCGGTAAGTGTTTTGGAAACTTCTTTTCACCGTATTTTCAATAAAAATACACAGATTGAAATAAACCATGACTTATTTGGTGCTGCCCGGGCCTTATATGGCATGAAAAGTGGAATAGCGGCGATATTGGGTACCGGTTCGAGTTCCTGTTTATTTGAAAATGGTGTAATAACTGACAGAATACCATCTCTTGGTTTTACTATAGGAGATGAAGGCAGTGCCGGTTACTTTGGAAAAATGTTTCTCAGACATCACTTTTACAGAGACTGGCCCACTGATCTGGCAGAGCATTACAGCAAGCATTTTAAATGGTCCCTCAGCGAAGTACAAACTAAAGTATATACCAAACCTATGCCGAACACTTTTGTGGCGTCGCTCGCTAAATATTTATTTGAAAAGAAAGAACACCCTTTTGTGAATCAGCTTATTTTAAAAGGATTTGAAGAATTTATAGAAATGCATTTGATGAAATACGGAGGAGAAAATAAACTTGCTGCCTTTGTGGGCAGTCTGGCTTTTTTTAACCGGGATATTTTGAAAGTTGCTTTAGAAAAAAAAGGATTGAAATTGCATAAGATTATTCACCGGCCAATAGAAGATTTGGTGAGTTTTCACTTAAAACAGCTGTAGAGTTAAATCAAAGCTTTGAAAATAGAAATCATGAAAAAAATTACAGAATCACCTTCTTTGTATGATAAACTCGAGCTAAAAAGCAGTGGTGAAATACTAACGGAGATAAACACAGAGGATTTAAAAGTTGCTGCGGCTGTTGGACTTTTAATACCTAAGATTGAAAAATTTATAAATGCATTGGAAGACAAAATGCTGGCAGGCGGTAGATTATTTTATATTGGAGCAGGTACCAGCGGCCGTTTGGGTATATTAGATGCCAGTGAGTGTCCTCCGACATTCGGTGTACCGCATAGTTTAGTTACAGGTATTATTGCCGGCGGAGATCAGGCAATCAGAAAAGCTGTTGAGTTTGCTGAGGATGACTATGAGCAGGCCTGGAAAGATTTACAATCTTTTGATGTAACTCATTTAGATTCATTAGTTGGTATCGCAGCTTCGGGGACAACCCCATACGTAATTGGAGGGGTGGAGGCAGCCCGGAAAAATGGCTTGCTAACTGCCTGTATTTGTTGTAATGCAGGTTCTCCATTAGCTGAAAAATCTGAACACCCTCTTGAGGCAATAGTGGGTCCGGAATATGTAACCGGCAGTACACGGATGAAGTCAGGTACTGCACAAAAAATGATTTTAAATATGATTAGCACAACAGTCATGATAAAGCTAGGTCGTGTTGAGGGAAATAGAATGGTTGATATGCATTTGTCCAATAAAAAACTGGAGGAAAGAGGAGCTAATATGGTTGCTGAAAAGCTGGGCATTTCTTTCGAAAAAGCATTTCAATTACTGAAGAAATACGGAAGTGTAAGAAAGGCAGTTCTCTCCGGAAAATAAACGGATTAAGATTTTCTGCGATTTTTATCGTCATCAATATCTTTTATCAACATAGCCGGATTCACCCGAAAAAGCTGTTCCTTTTCATTATTAAACCCAAAACAAGCATGAGGTAATTTATTTTTTAATTCTTCCAGCAATTTATCGTGCTCACTGTCTTTCACCCTGACTTCATCTCCATCCCCGTCCAGAAATCTAAAAAACACAGTTACCATATTTGTAAATTTAATGCCAAAAGGCATAGGCACCACTCTGTATGTGTATACCCAAACAATTTTTTCAGGATCATTTTTAAGCAGATATGCAACTTTATGATTTGCGGCATTAATCAACCGGGATGCATTATAAAACAAGTAAGTGGTAAACCCAAACAATAAGATTGCAATCACTTTTAAAAAAATATTTGTTTGCGGCATTTCCTGCGGAAGATTTTCTGACCATCGAAAAAACAACATGCCTGATAAAAAAAGGAATAAAAATCCATACAGGACTTGTTGATTTCGATCCCTCCTTACAGATTGTAAAATTACTTTTTCTATGTTTTCAGTCTTTTCCATGTTCAAATATACGTGCAATTAGTAAGTAATTTAGAATGAAAAAAGTTTAATTTATATTCATAAAAGGAAGAATGCTTTTTTGAGCACATCCAAATGATTTGAATACCTTTTACATAAAAATAATTTGAACTGTCAATATATTTTTTAGTGTCAAATATTTAAATTTCAACTATGGATTTGCTGAGAACTTTTTAGACGTTGATGCGTAATAATCTAAGCTTGAAAATGTTTTTGTATTTAGCTAAAAAATGAGTACGGCTGTTGTTTTGATTTTGGGGATAGTTTGACTAATCATAGGTCTTTAGGTATATTTAGCCCCTTATTTTTAAAATAAAAAGCAATATAAGGGTGTTTTATCTTAGAATAATAAATAAATAAAAAACCGTGTACAAGATTAAAACAAATTATTAAATTCACTTGAAAAAGTAAGAGAGATAATTTTTAATTAATAGAATTAGAACGCTGAGGAAAAACATTAGTTTAGAATACTGAAATAAAACTATATGCATGAATTGGAGCCTTTTTACAGGTGGCGGGAAGCCTATATAGCTGATGAAGATGAGCGTTCACCGTTTTTCGGGAGAACCTATGACGAGTTTTCATTTCAACAGACAATTTACAATTACTACATACATCCGCAATGGGATGAATTTGGTTCGCCTACCCTGTATCTGAAAATTTTATACGTAGATTATGAAAACGCTTTTGCTATTATTGAGCTCATAGGTGAATGGAATGACTGCATTAATAATGACATTATGTTTTTAAAAAGAAACATCATTGATCTCATTCAAAAAGAAGGAATTAATCAGTTTATCTTATTGGGTGAAAATGTTTTAAATTTTCATGCCTCGGATGATTGCTATTATGAAGAGTGGTTTGAAGATCTGGCTGACGAAGGGGGGTGGATTGCTTGTTTAAACTTCCGGGACCATGTAATAGATGAAATGCGTTCTGTAAACCTGAACTATTATCTGAATTTTGGAGGGCAGTTAAACGATATTAACTGGAGAACCCTTACACCCTTAAAACTATATAAACTGATAGATTTTTTAGTTTTAAAAGCACTTTCCGGATAATGATATTTACTTAGGGGCTCTTATCATAAGAACAATTGCCAGCAGGCCGAAAATTAAATTCGGAATCCAGACACCCAATATAGAAGGCAAATCGCCATTCGTTGAAAAAGTAGTTGAAAAGCGGATAAATATGATATAAGCAGCACTCAATCCAAGCCCAATGACTATATGCATACCCATACCTCCTCTTATTTTTCTTGAAGCAATAGAAAATCCGATAAGTGTCATTATAAAAACGGTAAAGGCATCAGCTGTTCGCCGGTAAAGCTCTACTTCATAAAAAGAAACATTATCTGAGCCCCGCATCACTTCTATATCAATATACTCTCTGAGTTCAGTTGTGTTCATTTCTTCTCTCAAATGCATGCTTTTACTAAGATCTCTGGGGGTAAAATTCAAAACAGTATCCATAGACTGACCAAAAATTAATTCTTCGTAGTCATCATGAAAAACCCGGATTGTGTAATTTCTAATTTCCCAATTTTGGTTTTCATTATCCCACAGAATTCTGTCCGCTCTAAGCTTTGATTTTAACTCACCGTCTTCAAATTTTTCAAGGGCAAATTTATAGCCGGTGCTGTCTCTACCGGTAAAATTGTCTATATACATAAAAACACCTTTGTCTATCTGCATATTTACATTTCGGGTAATTTGCCGGCCATGGCCATAAATGTATTGTCCTTCGAAAGCCAACCTCTCTTTGTTTGAGTTTGGTACCAGAAAATGATTGGCATACAAAATCAGACCGGAAAAAATGGCGGCAGCAAAAAAATATGGCAAAAGCAAGCGGTAAAAACTGACTCCACTGGACAATAGTGCAATAAACTCAGAGTTTGAAGCCATCCTACTGGTAAAAAAAATTACTGCTATGAATACAAATAAGGGACTCAGTAAGGTGAGTATGAAGGGAATAAAATTCAAATAGTATTCAAAAATGATTTTATCTATAGAAATATTCTTTGTAACAAATCCGTCGATTTTTTCAGACAGGTCAATTATTACAGCTACGGCAGTAAATAGTAATATGGAAAAACTAAAAGTACCTACGAATTTCTTAAATATGTATAAATCAATTTTCTTCATTGTCTTATCTCGCTAAAACGGATATTTTTATTTTTCATTTTAAAGACGTTGACTTAGCTTTGGAGACAATTTCTTTTTCCACACAGAAAAGTCACCTGTCTCTATTCGTTCACCGGCTTCCCGAACCAGTGAAAGATAAAAGCTAAGATTGTGTATACTCGCAATTTGCATACCAAGTATTTCATTACTCATAAACAAGTGTCTTAAATACGCTTTTGTATGAATTCTGCTTGTTGGAGCAATACTTCCGGAATCAATCGGGCTGAAATCCTTTTCCCACTTTTTATTTTTGATATTAATAATTCCATCTTCCGTAAAAATCATTCCATTACGACCATTTCGGGTTGGCATTACACAATCAAACATATCAATTCCCAGACTTATGGCTTCGAGTATGTTTTGAGGTGTTCCAACGCCCATTAAATAGCGGGGTTTGTCTTCCGGTAAAATAGGGCACACAACTTCCAGTGTTTTATACATTTCTTCGGCAGGTTCGCCGACTGAAAGGCCTCCAATTGCATTGCCGGGTAAATCTCTGGAAGCTATGTATTCGGCCGATTGTCTTCTCAAATCATCATAAGTTCCTCCCTGAACAATAGGGTAGAGACGTTGCTCATAACCATATAGCGGTGGTTTAGAATTGAATTGTTTTATGCATCTGTCTAACCAGCGGTGAGTCATTTCCATTGAACTTTTAGCATAAGACTTTTCGCAGGGATAAGGAGTACATTCGTCAAAGGCCATGATGATATCAGCGCCAATCTGCCTTTGAATATCCATTACATTTTCCGGTGTAAAAAAGTGTTTGGAGCCGTCTATATGTGAACGAAATGTTACTCCCTCTTCTGTTATCTTTCTTTTTTCTGCCAATGAATAAACCTGATAGCCACCGCTGTCGGTTAAAATAGTCTGATCCCAACTGTTGAATTTATGTATACCTCCGGCCTCTTGCAGTATTTCCATGCCAGGTCGCAGATATAAATGGTAGGTATTACCCAAAATTACCGGACTTTGGATGATTTTTTTCAGTTCTTCAAAATGTACTGCCTTAACGGTTCCGGCAGTGCCAACCGGCATAAAAACCGGTGTTTGTATCTGTCCGTGAGCTGTTTCTATAAGACCTTTCCGGGCTTTAGATTCTTTATCTTTATGTAATAACTGGAAATGCATTTTATGTAGCTGTAGGTTTATCTGTTAAAGAATTATTTATAAACCTTGCAAATTTACATTTTTAAAATACCATAATTCTCTTAAAAACAGCATTTTTGTCTAACAGTTAGCATTTGAAAATAAGCTGCATGGATTTTATCTTTTATCTTTTTGTCATTTCTTTTTCTATACTGGTGTTTTATCAAGTTTTTTGGTTTTCTGTGCTGACTTTATATAAAGGGACTTCAGCCAGCATGGCCTCAATCATCGATGAAACACCAAAAGTGAGTGTGTTGATTTGTGCCAAAAATGAAGCAGATAATCTTCAACAAAACTTGCCGCTCATCTTTTTACAAAAATACCCTGACTTTGAAGTGATAGTAGTTGATGACCGGTCTACGGATGATACTTATGAAGTGTTAAAAAACTTTGAGTCTAAATATAAACTGTTAAAAATTATCAGGGTTAGTGATTCCGGCTTAAAGGGGAAGCGCAATGCATTAAAAACCGGACTAGAGCATGTTAACGGTGCTTTTGTTTTGCTTACTGATGCAGATTGCAGCCCGTCATCTGAAAATTGGATTCTTTCTATGCTGCAGAGTACCGAAAATTTAACAGCTGATGTAGTGCTCGGGAGCGCGCCTTTAAAAGGGAATAGTTTAGCCGCTGAATTTCATCGTTTTGAAACGGTTAAAACACTTTTACTCTATCAGTCTGCGGCATTACATAATTTTCCTTATATGGGTGTAGGCAGAAATATGCTTGTAAGAACCAAAATTTATAAAGAGGCATTTGAAAAAACAGCAAATATTAATGTAATTTCGGGAGACGATGATTTGTTGATTAATCAGCTAAACCCTTCGGTAAAGGTGAAAATTAATATTAGTGAGGATGCTTTAATGCACAGCAAAGCCGCTGAAACACTTAATCTTTTTTTCAAAAAAAAGCGCAGACATTTGTCTGCCGGAAATTTTTATAGTCTAAAGAGTAAACTGTATAATATTTCTTTTGTTGGTAGTCATGTATTGACCTATCTTTCATTCTTTATATTATCTTTTATGAATTATGAAAAGCTAAATTTGATTTTTTTAATGATGTTTTTTAATTATTTTTCCGGAATCTTGGTTTTTAGTTATATAGCCATAACTTTACATCAAAAGGATTTGATAAAAAAATATCCGGTATACGACCTTTTATATTCGATATATTTTCTAATTTTAGGAACAACGATGATATGGAAACCACAAAAATGGAACTAAACAACAACTTATCTGATAAGGCAAAGGAAGATTTAAACTTAGTAATAAGAGCTGTAGAGAAGAACGATCAGTCTGCATATGATGAAATTATGCGCAGATATAAAGACGCTGTTTTTTTTACGGTATTGAAAATGATTAAGAATAGAGATGATGCTGAAGATTTGACTTTGGATTCTTTTGGTAAGGCGTTTAAAAATATTCATCGTTACAATTCAAATTTTGCATTCAGTACCTGGCTGTTTCGAATAGCCACGAATAACTGTATTGATTTCATAAGAAAGAAGAGATTAAATACCTGCTCTTTGGATCAGCCTATGGATGGAGAACAGGGAGATAATTATACAGTTAATATCCAATCAGAAGCACTTAACCCGGAAGAAGAAGTAATGAAAGACCAGCGGGTGATTTCTATTAGGAGTGTAGTGCAAAAGTTAAAACCCAAATATCGTCAGTTAATAGAAATGCGCTATTATGATGAGTTGAGCTATGAAGAAATTGCACAGAAGCTTGATTTGCCTTTAGGTACCGTGAAAGCCCAGCTATTCCGGGCTAAGGAATTGTTATCTGCAATGCTTGAAAATGTTCGTTCAAACTTTTAGTAAAATCTATATACTTGAAAAAAAAAGAAATTTTACAAAAACATTTCAGCAATAAACTTTCCGGTGAACAAATTGATAAGCTCTTACTTCTGGAAGACTTCTATAAAGAATGGAATCAAAAGATTAATTTGGTTTCCAGAAAAGACATAGAATTTTTTTTTGAAAGGCATTTGTTACACTCCTTGTCAATAGCTTCATTATTTCAATTTTTCAAGGGGCAAAAGGTTTTGGATCTTGGAACCGGAGGCGGATTTCCGGGTATACCGCTTAGTATTTGCTTTCCTGAAACAGAATTTATGCTGGTTGATTCAATCCAAAAAAAGATTTCCGTAGTAGAGGCTATTGCTAAAGACTTGAATTTGCAAAATGTAAGCTGGAAACATAGCCGTGTAGAAAGCCTCAAACCACGAAATTCTTTCCATACAATCATGAGTAGGGGAGTTGCTCCTATGGAAAAGCAAGTACAGTGGACTTTGTTGCAATTAACCAGAAAGAAACCTGTTTCAGGTCCTTACGGACTTATCATGTTAAAAGGTGGAAATCTGGAAGAGGAAATTGAAGATTATAAAAAAAGTACCCGAATTTATTCTATAAAAAATATATTTCCGGGCGATTGGTTTGCCGAAAAGTATGTGCTCCATTGGATGCCTGCAAAGCGCTAATCAGGAGGTAAAAATATTTATCTCTGTATTTTCTTTTGAAAATGCGTGAAACATACCTTTTGAATTATAGGGACACTCGATATTTCCTTTATTATCTATTGCGATTAATCCACCGTACCCACCCATATTTACCAAATCTTTTTGAATAATCAGATTTGCAGCATCTTTTAAGGTAAATCTTCCGAATTCCATCATGTGAATGAGCCTTGCCGCTGCATTTAAATTCGTAAACGCTTCACCGGTTCCGGTGCAGGATACGGCAGCATAACCATTTTTAGCATAATTCCCTGCTCCGGGTACACCGGAATCTCCTATTCTTCCGCTCCATTTTCCGGTCATCCCTCCGGTTGATGTAGCAGCTGCCAGATTTCCTTTAGAATCAAGGGCAACAGCACCCACTGTTCCTTTTTCTTCAACATCTTCTAAATTATGGTCCAGAGCAGCTTCATTTGTTTCGAGAGCTTTCTGTAATTGTGTAAATCTGTTTTCTGTTTTAAAGTAATCCTCATCCACAATCTCAATATCATCAAAAAGTGCAGCAAATTCATGGGCGCTGCTCCCGCAAATAAAATTATGCTTCCCCCAATTCAAAATCTTCTCTGCCAGCCTTATCGGGTTTTTAATTCCCTTGACAGCCGCCAGACTACCGGATTTTATTTTTTGTCCACACATTACTGAAGCATCCATTTCTATACTTGCATCCTTGGTAAATACAGAACCTCTACCGGCATTAAAAATAGCATTGTTTTCCATATGCTCAACAGCTAAAATGCTTGCTTCGAGTGCACTTCCGCCATCTTTTAGAACTTTAACAGCAGCTTCTATTGAACTTTTTAATCCATTGAAATAAGCATTCTGTTTTGCTTTATCAAAATTATCCCAGTTGTAATTACCGGCACCACCATGTATGGCTATAGAATATTTATGTTTTGTCATTTTAAATTTAGGTATTTGACTGAAAATCAGACTTTGCCGGCTAAAAGAAATAAAATAGCCATGCGGATAGCCACTCCGTTTTCAACCTGTTGTAAAATGATAGATTGTTTGCTGTCAGCAACGTCACTACTCAACTCAACGCCCCTGTTTATAGGCCCGGGGTGCATAATTATAATTTCCTTATTTAATTTATCGAGTATTTCTCTGTTAATACCGTAATAAAGAGAATACTCTCTCAAAGACGGGAAATATTGTATGTTTTGTCTTTCAAGTTGTATGCGTAGAACATTCGCAACATCACACCACTGAAGGGCTTCCATCAGGTTGTATGTAGTTTTAACACCCAGCTCCTCTATAAAAGGGGGTAATAATGTAGGGGGCGAACAAAGCATTACCTCAGCCCCTGATTTCAAGAGGCAGAAAATATTGGACATGGCAACTCTTGAGTGTTTTATGTCACCAATAATAGCCACTTTCAAACCTTTTACACTGCCTGTTTTTTCACGAATGGAATATAAATCAAGCAAAGCCTGAGTCGGATGCTCATTAGTTCCGTCACCGGCATTTATAATGGAAGCATCTATATGATTGGATAAAAAAACAGGAGCCCCGGGGCTGGAATGTCTCATTACTATCATATCAACTTTCATGGCAAGTATATTCTTAACTGTGTCTATAAGCGTTTCTCCTTTTTTCAGCGAGGAGGTGGAGGAGGAAAAGTTTAGAACGTCAGCCGATAATCTTTTTTCTGCTATCTCAAAAGAAATGCGGGTTCTGGTACTATTTTCAAAAAAAACATTGGCAATGGTAGTATCTCTGAGCGTGGGTACTTTTTTAATAGGTCTGTTGAGGACTTCTTTGAAATTATCAGCGGTTTTAAAAATGAGTTCTATATCTTCTTTTAAAAGATATTTAATGCCTAAAAGGTGTTTGGTTGAAAGTAAACTCATTTTTCGGTTATTTTTTTAACTTTTTTTCATTAACTAAAGTTACCCGATCTTCTCCGCCGTATTCAGCCCAGTTAACGACCACTTTTTGCGAGTCTATAGCGTCAACTGTTTTACCGGTATAATTACTTTGAATAGGAAATTCCCTGCTAAACCTTCTGTCTATCAAGACTAAAAGTTCTACTTCGGCCGGCCGGCCGAAATCTAAAACAGCATCCATTGCAGCTCTGACGGTACGTCCTGTATATAATACATCATCTATTAAAATAATTTTTTTCCCTTCTACCGAAAATTCAATTTCTGTTTCTGAAGGATTTAAGGGCAATGCTTTTCTTCGAAAATCATCTCTGTAAAAGGTGATATCTAGTTTTCCGTAAGTAATGCTGAGTTCCGGATTTAATTCATTTAAAACAGATACTATTCTATCAGACAACAAGGTGCCACGGGGCTGTATGCCTATAATGGCGCTATTGGAAAAATCACCATGATTTTCCAGCAATTCATGACACAGCCGCTCTATGGTCAGGTCAAATTTATTTCCGTCTAATAATCGCTTTTTTTGCATTTAAGTAATCTTCTGTTTAAAAAATAATAGATTGCTTTAATAAAGCATTATTATTTTCGCATAAAGATAAATAACTTTGAACGTATTTTATATCAGGTACTAAATTGAAATTTTAAAGCTTTACATTTACAAGCTGAATATGGCAAAATCAAATGAAGGGAAAGAAACGCCTTTAATGAAGCAGTACAACCAGATTAAATCAAAAAATCCGGATGCATTGCTGTTATTTAGAGTGGGTGATTTTTATGAAACTTTTGGGAAAGATGCAATTATTGCAGCTGATGTATTGGGGATTGTTTTGACAAAACGTTCAAACGGTGCAGCTAATGATATGGAATTGGCCGGGTTTCCCTATCATGCATTGGATACTTATTTGCCTAAGCTTATTCGAGCCGGTTACCGGGTGGCTATTTGCGAGCAGTTGGAGGATCCAAAAACGACCAAAAAGATTGTTAAAAGAGGTGTTACAGAAATGATTACACCCGGCGTGGCTATGAACGACCAGATTCTTGACCACAGAAAAAATAATTTTTTAGCTTCAGTATATCTGACTAAAGATATGTCAGGAATAGCATTTCTGGATATTTCTACCGGTGAGTTTTATGTTTCAGAAGGACCCGACGATTATCTGGACAACCTCTTGCAAAGTTTTCAGCCCTCAGAAGTGATTTTTGCAAAAAGTAAACAAAAGGACTTTAAGGCCCGCTTTGGGACTAAACATTATACTTATTTCCTGGATGACTGGATTTTTTCTGAAGATTTTGCAAGAGATACATTACTGACCCACTTTGAAACACCTAATTTGAAAGGTTATGGAGTGGATGAAATGAAGCTTTCTGTCAGTGCTGCCGGTGCAGCCTTACACTATATTAAGGAAACCAGCCGTACTGCCCTCAGCCATATTAGCAGAATTTCACGGCTTGAAAGAAATAATTCTATGTGGCTCGACAGATTTACTGTCAGAAATCTGGAACTTTTATACCCCACTATGGATGATGGTAAAAGTTTACTGCAAATAATAGATGCAACTATTTCACCTATGGGTGCCCGCCTAATGAAAAAATGGCTGATGATGCCTCTGCTTGATTTAAAGCAAATATCTGAAAGACATCTTGTGGTGGATACCTTTGTAAAAGAACCGGATTTAAGCGAATTGCTTGGTAAACAATTGAAGCAAATCGGAGATATAGAGCGTTTAATTTCTAAAGTTTCAACTGCTAAAATTAACCCCCGTGAGGTAAATCAACTCAGAAGAGCACTTACGGCTTTGAAGCCAATAAAAGATATACTTGAGCAATCTGAAAATAAAGTACTCAAAAAAATGAGTGATCAGATTCATTTATGTGATTTACTCAGAACTAAAATTGAAGATGAACTGGAAGAAGAGGTTGGAGTACATATTAATAAGGGCGGCTTATTTAAAAAAGGGATTAATGAAAATCTCGATAAATTAAGAGAATTGTCGACTTCCGGGAAAGGCTATTTAACGGCACTTCAAAAGCGTGAAGTGGAGAAAACCGGTATTTCATCTCTTAAAATAGGCTTTAATAATGTTTTTGGTTATTATCTGGAAGTTACTCACAAGCATAAAGATAAAGTCCCTGAAGACTGGATGAGAAAACAAACTTTAGTCAATGCAGAAAGGTATATAACTCCGGAATTAAAAGAATATGAAGAAAAAATACTGGGTGCTGAGGAAAAGATAGTGGTTTTGGAAGAAGAGCTTTTTAAAGGACTTGTCAGCTATATGCAGGACTACATAAATGCCATACAGATAAATGCAAATGTAATGGCTCGTTTGGATTGTTTGCTTTCATTTGCGGATACGGCATCAAAGTATAATTATTGTCGCCCGGAAGTTCATAAAGGTTACGAACTGACAATTAAAGAAGGCCGGCATCCGGTTATTGAAAGGCAATTGTCAGATGACTCTCCTTTTGTACCAAATGACCTCGATTTGGATAATGAGAATTGTCAGATTATGATGATTACCGGACCGAATATGTCGGGTAAGTCTGCTTTATTAAGACAAACTGCCCTGATTACTCTGATGGCTCAAATTGGGAGCTATGTGCCTGCCCGAAAAGCATTAATACCTCTTACAGATAAGATTTTTACAAGGGTGGGTGCGTCCGATAATATCTCTACCGGTGAATCAACATTTATGGTTGAAATGCATGAAACGGCGAGTATCCTCAATAATATATCTTCAAGAAGTCTGATTTTACTCGATGAAATAGGAAGAGGCACCAGTACTTATGATGGTTTGTCAATAGCCTGGTCAATTGCTGAATACATCCATTCAAATGAAATAGCAAGACCAAAAACTTTATTTGCAACGCATTACCATGAGCTCAATGAGCTGGCTGAAAAATTACCCCGGATAAAAAACTTTCATGTAGCTACTAAAGAGTCCGGTCAAAAAGTTATTTTTCTCAGAAAACTCAAACCGGGTGGCAGTCATCATAGTTTTGGTATACATGTCGCGAAAATGGCCGGAATGCCTCCCGAAATTATAAAACGTTCGAAAGAAATTTTGTCCAGACTTGAGGATAAAGCCATTGCTAAAGACATGAAGCAAAAGATAAAGTCAATTCCCGACAGCTATCAGCTTAATATATTTCAGGTAGATGACCCCATACTTGAAAAAATACGGGAAGAATTGTCTAATATTGACATAAATAGTCTTACACCAATGGATGCACTTATGAAATTGCATGAATTGATAAAGCAGATGAAAGAAAAAGAGGAAGAAGCCTGATTTTTTTTATGCCCCAAAACACATTTTAATGGAACCACAATTGATTTATGAAATTATAGGATATCTGGCGTCTTTATTAGTTGCAATATCTCTTATGATGGCCAATATTTTCCGCTTGAGATTACTGAATATGCTCGGGGCGATTACTTTCTGTATATATGGAATATTAATAGGTGCCATTCCGGTAGCAGCCATGAATGCCTTTATAGTAGCGATAAATATCTATTATCTCATTAAGATGTATAGAAGTAAAGAAGCTTTTCAATTGGTTGAGGTAGATGCAGAGGATGCTTATTTAAAGGTGTTTTTAGATTTTCACAAAGATGAGTTAAAGCCTTTTTTTACAGATGGGAAGATTGATGTTCAAGCAAATAACTTATATGTTTTTGTATTAAGAGATATGGTTCCTTCCGGCTTGTTAGTAGGTAAAGTGAATCAGGAAGGTATTTTAAAAGTCAGCATTGACTTTGTGACACCGGCTTACAGGGATTTTAAAACCGGATTTTTCTTTTTTCATAAAAACCTGAAGTTTTTCAGAAATAAAAATATTCATACAATCGAAGCAAAAGGTGAAACGAAATCTCACTCAGCATATCTGAAAAAAATGGGATTTGAACCAAAGGGTACTGAGGCGGACGTTTTTAAGTTAAAGCTATAGTCCCTGCTTGCTTATTCGTATTACTTTTTAGGAATTACCAGCATGGGTGTTTTCGCATGAAAAGCCATCTTTTTGGATAGACTTGAATCAAAAATAGATTGCAAAAGGCTTCTTTTTTCTGAAAATAAGATGATCAAATCGGTAGGATTATCAATAATATAATTTTCAATATCATTTAAAGGGTCTTTACCTTTTACTGATTTAAACTTAAGTTTATCATAATGATGCCTTCTAATAAGATCTACTCCTGTAGATCCATCTTCAATCATTGAATCCGGCAATTGCTCATTAAAAATATGCAATACAGTAATAGAAGGTGTCCAAAGCTTAAATAAACTTAAAATTTCATCTATTTCACTATCCATATTTTTCAAATCTGAGGCATACAGAATTTCATTAAAAGATAAGTAATTTGAGTCTTCAGGGATTAATAAAACAGGGATTTTAGTGTTTTTAATAACACCGGAAGCATTGGAGCCAATTAAGGCTTTCTTCAAGCCCGAAGCTCCTTTAGTTCCCATAACTATCAGGTCGGCCCCAATTTTGCCGGAAAATTCATTGATGGCCATAACCGGATCTCCAACACTAAAGTTGCCGTTTATATCGACTTCTCCACTGACTTCAGATTTTACTTCGTCCAGTAGATTATTTAAGTCATTTTGCGTTTCTTTTTCCAAAACATCCATCATTTCATTCATCATAGCTATAGAAGAGCCCGGCACATGTATAGATGTGAAAATATAAATACTGCCATTGGTTTTTTTGGCTATTTCAATACCAAATTCAATGGCTTTAAGAGAAAATTCAGAAAAGTCTGTAGGAATTAAGATTTTCATTGCTTTAGTTTAATATAAGAGTTTTTCAAGTTTTTCAATAACGGCTCTTTCCTGTTTGTTTATTCCTCTGTAACTGTCAGCTACCTTTTTGACCAGACTCAAGCTCATGGATTTTCTGGCAGGTGTCATAAATTCAGTATGCTCGTTAACAAAAGTTTCAAACTCCTTATAGGCTGTTTCTTCTTTTATAAAGCTGTCTTCCAGCGTATCAAATTGAAATTGTACATAAAAGCCAATGTCTGTACCAAATTCGTCTGTTCCATCTTCGAAGGGGACAATTTCATTGGTGACCATTTCTTCCAGTGCTTTAATTTCTTTCTTTTCTATCACACCATCTGCCTTGGCAATTGCAAAAGCCAGATTCCCTAATGCCTCATAAAATTTTTGCTTAACCATAATGTTCAAACGCTTTTATATAAAATTAATTTTTAATGAAATGTAAATTAATTGTTAAATTACTTCAACTAATTCGACATCGAATATCAAAACAGTATTCGGAGCGATTAAGTCCCCGGCTCCCTGACTACCGTAAGCAAGAGGTGAAGGAATAAATAAAGTTGCCTTATCTCCTTCTCTCAGTAATGAAATACCTTCATCCCATCCACTGATTACCATTCCCTGGCCAAGGATAAACTCTATGGGCTCATTTCTGCCTTCAGAAGAATCAAAAACGGTTCCATCAAGCAGATAGCCTGTGTAATGAACTCTTACTGTATTGCCCGGTTGAGCCTGAGCGCCTGTACCTTCTTGCGTAATTTTATAATGCAAGCCGGAAGCCTTTCTGTCCCCAATAATATTACGTTCACGCATGTAATCTTGTATAATTTCTACATCTCTGTCAAGTTGCGTTTTGGGCTGCTCCGGAGACTCTTGCATAACGGGTCTTTCCGTAGTTTCTTCACGACTACTTCCATTATCTCCACAGGAAATCATAAAAAATAGTAAACTTACAAGGCTGAAATAAACGGTAATTCTCATAACTTTTTGTTTTTATTATAAAGTGTCTAAAATACGAATAAATTTTTGAACAGTCTTTTCTAAACTTAATTTTGATTGTCCTCCGGCGGCATTTTTATGCCCTCCTCCTAAAAAATGCTTACGGGCAAAATCATTCACATCAAAATCTTCTATGGAACGAAAAGAAAGTTTCACCAAATCTTCTCTTTCAATAATTAGGGTAGAAAACTTTATACCCGTCAGCTTGAGGGGGTAATTCACTAAACCTTCAGTGTCACCTATACCCAGCTCAAACCTATCAATTTCCTCCCGGTTAATAAAAATCATTGCAGCGTTTTTGTCAGGGAAAACTTTCATTTTCTCGGAAATTGAATATCCTAAGAATTTAAGCCGGTTTTCCGAGTAATTATTATAGATATGATTAAATATTTTGTTACCATTAACGCCGGCATCAAAAAGATTTGCAGCTATTTTAAAAGTCTCAGCTCTTGTAGAAGGGTATTGAAACATGCCGGTATCCGTTAAAATGCCCGTATATATTGCTTCAGCTACAGAAGTTTCAAATTGGTAATCACTGTCTATCATTAGAATCAACTCATAAATTAATTCCGCAGTCGAGCCATATTTGTCATTACAGTATTCGAACTTTGCAAAGTTATCGGGTTCGGGATGATGATCTACCATGATTTTTGGTGCTTTTGCTCTTGACAGAATAGTTGCTAATTGATTGAGCCTGGCGATACTATTAAAATCTAGACAAAAAATCAGCTCGGCTTCTTCTATTAATCGAATTGTTTTCTCTCTTTCTGTTTCAAAATTCAGCACATCTTCAACCCCTTTTAAAAAATTAAACTGCTCCGAAAAGGCACTGGGAATAATTACCTGTGGAAAAAATCCCTTTTTCTTGAGAAATAAAGCAAGTGCGAGTGAAGAACCTATAGCATCTCCATCGGGCCTGTGATGAGTTAAAATCACTATGTTTTTAGATGCTTGCAATTGTTCTTTAAACTCAGACAAATGGCTTTTTATATTTTTCATTTTTCGCATTTACTGTTGCTAATCTTGAAAATGTCTTTTTGAATAAAAAGAATTCCAAATATTATTATTTATTGTTGAGAATATTTTTTGCAAAAGTAGTAAATATATGAGTTGTATTTTATGATAGATTTCATAAATATTAATTCTTTTTGCTTTTTTAATTTACCGGTTTAAATCAGATTTAAAAAAAACATTTTAAATTTAGTGTTTTGCATTGTCTATTCTTTTATAAAAAAGTAATTTTGCAAAAAAATACAAATGAGTAATATTACATTGACAATGATTAAACCCGATGCTTTTGGCAAAGGTTTTACAGGAGCTATCCTAGACAAGATTATAAAAGCAGGTTTTAAGGTTAAAGCTATGCGTTTATTACAGCTTACCGAAAAAGAAGCCGGTAAATTTTATGCTGTTCATAAGGAAAGACCATTTTATAATGACCTGGTAGGTTTTATGACTTCCGGACCTATAGTTGCGGCTGTACTTGAAAAAGATAATGCTGTGGATGATTTTAGAAAGCTAATCGGAGCTACGAATCCTGAGCAGGCTGAAGCTGGTACTATTCGTAAAGAGTTTGCTGAAAGTATTGAGAAAAATGCTGTTCACGGTTCTGATTCTAATGAAAATGCGGCTATTGAGGCTTCATTTTTCTTTTCAGAGTTAGACAGAGTATAGGAAAGTTTTAAGAAAATTTGGGAAAAGCCTGTGTCTGAAATTCTGAAGATACAGGCTTTTTCTATATACTTACTAAATGGTTATGTGGATTCGATTTTATTAATACTCCTCGTTATGTTCTTTATTTTGGCTTAGATTCTCTGTATTGCTCCTTAAGGTTCTATTTGTAGCTCCAAATCCCTCTAATCCCGGTAAATAGAAGTAGAATGTAGATCCCACATTTTTCTCACCTTTAGCCCATATTTCACCTTCGTGTTTTGAAATAATTCTGGCAACAGTAGCTAATCCAATACCGGTACCTTTAAAATCTTCCTGGGCGTGTAACCTTTCAAAAGGTTCGAATATACGGTGTGCAAATTCCATATTAAATCCGGCTCCATTATCTTGTACATACAAAGTGGGTTTTCCCTCAATGATTTTTTTACCAAATACAATTCTGGGGTTTTCTTTATTGTAGGAGTATTTAAAGGCATTATTTATTAAATTATCCAAAGCAATCTTTAACAAACGCGCATCTCCTTTAACGATAATATTCTCCTGCATTCTGATAAGATACTTTTTATCAGCATACATGTTTTGATAGAATTTCATAATTTTCCTGACCTCTTCACTAAGGTCTACCTCTTCAACTATAATTTCCTTACGGGTGATTTTAGATAATTCAAGCAAGTCTTTTATCAGGGTAGACATTTTGTCTGTTTCCTTTACGATTTCCGTTAAATATTCTTTAGGTTTATCTTCAAAATCTGCCCCGTATTTTTTTAATAAAAGTTGGGTGAAGCTTCTGATAAGATTTATCGGGTTTCTAAGGTCATGACTTACGGCAGAGGTGAAAGATTCCAATTCAAGATTGGCTTCTTCAAGTTCTTCGGTACGTTGTTTAACTCTTTTTTCAAGTGTAAGATTTAACAATCTCATGGCTTGTTCAACTTCCTTTTGTTCAGTGATATCAAAGCGTATAGCCAAAAATTTATAGGGTTTTTTATTTTCATCCAAAAAAGGAACAATAGTGGTGTCTGCCCAGAAATAATCACCGGATTTGGTTTTGTTTTTCATTACACCTTTCCAGATTTCACCATTTTTAATAGTTGACCACATTTTTTTGAAATATAGTTGATCGTGATAATCAGACTTAATTATGCGGTGCGTATTACCAATAAGTTGATCACTTGTATAGCCCAGGATTTCACAGAACTTATTATTTACATAGGTAATAATACCATTGGGGTCTGTAATGGATACAATAGATGAGTGGTCTAAAGCATATTTTTGCATGGATAATTCCAGTTCTGCTTTTTTTCTCTCAGAAATATCCCTGAGAACGGTGATTATTTCATAACCCGGTATTTCACTGTCTAAAATTTTTCTGGCACTGGCTTCAACCCATACACTTTCCCCATTAGCGGTTAATAATTCTACTTCCAGATATCCCTGAGAATCATTGTTTTTTAAACTATTGAAGTAATCAATAACCTTATCGATGTTTTCTTCTTTAATAAACTGATAGATATTCTTACCTATAAACGCCTCCATTTCAAAGCCGGTTATCTCAATTATAGCCGGAGAAACAAAATTAATAACTGCTTTTTGGTCCATCCGAACGATTGCATCCGTTGAGTTTTCAGCTAATAATCGGTATAGACTTTCACTTTTTCTCAATTTTTCATTGGAGATTGTCTGCTCGGTAATGTCAGAGACACTTAAACAGACACTGATAACTTCTCTTTTTTCATCAATTACAGGTTGATAAATGATTTCATAATAAATCCATTTATCATTTTTATCTTTAAAACGTTTAACTATTTTTAATACTTTCCCGTTAACAGCTCTATTGAAATTTTCCAGAAAAGAATCTTTAAGTTGATCCGGTAGAAAAGCTAATAAAAGTTCTCCCTTTTTTAATCGGGTGTCCAGCTTTTCCAACCAATACTCGTTTACCAGTTTATTGAAATCCAATATTTTAGCATCAGGTAAATCCAGCAAGATATACCCCTGAATAGCACTGTCCAGAATAGCTTTTAGATTACTTCTTGAGACTTTAACATAATGCTCTCTTTTTTGAAGCTCAATCATGCTTAGTCTAATAAAAAAGTATAGAAACAGACTGGTAACTATTACAATCACAATGCCGCCAAAAATAGAAAACTGAGTTCTCAGAGATGGGTCACTGATTAGATATGCCAGAATTAACTCTGAGTATATAATCCACAAAATCCCAAATAGTACATAAGCAATGCTTATATAATATGCTGGTCTTCTAAGTAAGAAAATTGAAAGTGCTTTGTTTAACACAAGCAAAAAAAGTTTTTTAAATTATCCGATTCCTGTTAATACATCACAAATATAATAAAAGTCTTATAATTTTTATTCTTTGTTATCTATACTGCGAAAAAATAAAGTGCAATTATTACATAGAAAACACTATGTTTTTGTTAAAAATAAAACATTCAATACGTATTTTTTTGTAAAATGTTTATGAATAGAAAAGGGAAGAAAACAATTCATTTATTCTTTAGTTTACTTATCAACTTCTGATGGAAGTTGTTAGGAATTACTTTTATTAGTGTTTAAATTTTAAATTTGACTTCTTAAAATAAAATTATGACAAAAATTAGCAGACAGGATGCCTTGGATTATCATTCCTCGGGTAGGGCAGGTAAGATTGAAGTTATACCCTCAAAATCATATAGTTCTCAACGGGATTTATCATTAGCTTATAGTCCGGGAGTAGCAGAGCCCTGCAAGGACATAAGTGAAAATCCGGAAGATGTTTATAAGTATACTGCCAAAGGAAATTTGGTTGCAGTGATTTCAAACGGAACGGCTGTATTAGGTTTGGGCGATATAGGGCCGGAAGCTTCGAAGCCGGTAATGGAAGGAAAAGGATTACTCTTCAAAATTTATGCAGATATTGACGTATTTGATATAGAACTAAATGCTTCGGAGGTTGACAGTTTTGTTCATATAGTAAAAGCCATGGAGCCTACTTTTGGAGGTATTAATCTGGAGGATATTAAGGCTCCCGAATGTTTTGAAATCGAAGAGAGGCTTAAGAAGGAAATGAATATCCCGGTTATGCATGATGACCAGCATGGAACAGCTATTATTTCCGGTGCAGCTTTGTTGAATGCTCTTGAAATAGCCGGTAAAAAGATTGAGGAAGTTAAAGTAGTAATTAATGGAGCAGGGGCTTCTGCAATTTCATGTGCTAAGATTTATCTTTCTTTAGGAGCCCGAAAGGAAAACATTATTATGTTGGACAGTAAAGGTGTTTTGTATGAAAACAGAGATAAAATGGATCGCTTTAAACAGCTTTTTGCGACAAAACGCCCTGAAAGAACTTTAGAAGAAGCCATGAAAGATGCAGATGTTTTTCTTGGTTTGTCAAAAGGGAATATAGTTACTCAGGATATGTTAAAATCCATGGCAGACAGACCAATTGTCTTTGCTTTGGCTAACCCTGATCCGGAAATTACTTATGAGCTTGCATTGGAAGCCCGGGAAGATGTTATTATGGCTACCGGTAGGTCTGATAATCCGAATCAGGTGAATAATGTATTGGGATTTCCCTACATTTTCAGGGGAGCTTTAGATGTGCGGGCAAATGTTATTAATGAGGAAATGAAAATAGCAGCTGTTTATGCAATTGCTGAGTTGGCTAAAAAAAGTGTGCCGGAAAGTGTTTTACTGGCCTATAATAAAAGAGATTTACATTTTGGCAAGGAGTATATTATCCCTAAGCCCTCAGACCCGCGTTTAATTACTCAGGTAGCGCCTGCTGTTGCTAAGGCAGCTATTTCTTCCGGTGTGGCAGCTTCCCCGATTACAGATTGGGAAAAGTATAAGGAGGAGCTTATTAAGCGTCTGGGGTTAGATAATAAACTTATTAAAAACATCACCACAAAAGCTAAACAAAAACCCAAGAAAGTGGTCTTTGCAGAGGCAGATAATTTTAAAATCCTGAAAGCTGCTCAAATCGTATTAGACGAAGGGATTGCAGAGCCTATTTTATTGGGAGACAGGGATTCGATAAATAAAATTTGTGCAGACCATAAGTTGGAACTGCCGAATGTGCAATTGATAGACCCCAGAGAAAAATCAAATCAGGAGTTTAGGAAAGAGTTTGGATACGAATTCTTTCAAAAGCGAAAGCGAAAAGGATTAACCTTATTTGAAGCTGAAAAATTGATGCGTGATAGAAATCATTTTGGTGCGATGATGGTTAAAAATGGAAGTGCAGATGCTTTAATTTCCGGTCTAACCAGAAATTATGCAAATACTATTCGTCCCGCACTTCAAATAATCGGTAAGCAAAAAAATATTAATAAAGTCGCCGGCATGTATATAATGATGGCAAAAAACGGACCCTTATTTTTTGCAGATGCTACGGTTAATATAACTCCAACAGCTGAAGATTTGCGTGATATTGTAAAACTGACTGTTCAGGCGGTAAAGCAGTTTAATATTACACCCCGAATAGCCCTGCTTTCCTACTCAAACTTTGGTTCTTCTGCAAAAGATGAAGAAAGTTTACGCATCCGGAGAGCTCTTGACTTAATTGAAAAAGATAACCCGGACCTTGTGGTGGATGGTGAAATGCAGGCCAATATTGCCCTTAATACCAAATTGAGAGATGAAATTTTTTCATTTAATAAATTGAAAGGTAAAAGGGCGAATACTTTTATTTTTCCAAACTTGTCTGCGGGAAATATCGCCTACAAATTATTACAGGAACTGGAAGCAGCAGAAGCTATAGGACCCATTTTGCTGGGCATGGATAAACCGGTGCATATTTTACAGATGGGGAGTTCGGTTCGCGAAATCGTAAATATGGTAACTATAGCTGTAGTAGATGCTCAGGCAAGGGAGTAAATTTTTGATACATAAGTTAACATTAAAAATTTAATCTTGTAAAAGTTGATTTATCTTTATTTTCAGACCTCTAATTTTAAAAAAAATGAAGAATATTTATCCAAAAGAAGGTTTGATAGGGATTACAGGTATGAGGTTCTTTGCCTACCACGGAGTACATCCGATTGAACGCACAAATGGAAATAACTTTATAGTGGATGTGTACATTAAAACTGAAATGAGGGTTGCTGTAGAAGAGGATGATCTGGATGGTACCGTAGATTACTCACTGGTATATAAAATCGTCAAGTCTCAAATGCTTTTTAAATGCAGCTTACTGGAACATTTAGCCGGAAAAATCATAAGCAATATTGTAGAAGAGTTCCCTTATATCTCTCATATTCAGGTTAAAGTAACCAAGGAAAACCCACCAATGGAAGGAAATGTTGCTGCAACTTTTGTGGAATTAGAGAAAAAAATTAAAAAGTAAAGAATATTTTAAAAATCAACTTAACTATATTATAGGATAAACTTTTCCAAATATTTATTGTAGCTGAGAGTATTGTAAATATATCATTGAAAAATGACTTGTTTATCCATCTCTCTTCTAAAATACTTACTGTTTATTTTTACTCAACTTTTGTTTTTTACAGATTTTCAAGTAATTTATTCCTGTAAATCAGACAAATATATTTTCTTCTATTCTATATAACGATACATGCTTTTTTGTGTTTATGTTTATCAAAAAGTATAAATCCATATTTAGAAATAGTAAAAAAACAATATTTAAATCCAAATTAATCGATCTTAAAATCAAACTAATCTTTAAATTAAAATTAATATTTTAAACACTTGATTATTAATTGTTTATACTGTTTTGAATAAAAATTCAGCCCGCTGTAATGTAGGTAAGAAAATGGCATTAATATTTAAGATTAAATAATGTTTATGTTTTTATTTTGCTGTCTAAAGGATTTTAAAAGCATTTTTTACTGAAAAAAAATTAGGAATCAAATAAATTAACAAACTAAAGATCTTTTTAAAACCGGATTTTGAAACAGATGATATTTGGGAGATTCAGAAACTATGACTTTTAAACTCTTAAACTTTCAATAAATCTAAAATAATAACAATTAACCAAATTATATTTTCACCATTTTTTTAAACTTTTAATTATGAAAAAAGTATTTACAACTGTAATTGACTTCAATTTAAAGAAGACGCTTTTTCTTCTTTCGCTTTTTATTTTTTCCGGGATGCTCTATGCAAACAATGTAGAGATAACGGGTATGAGTTATTCCAATACTGATGAAGTTAGTTTTGATGTCAGCTGGGACAACAGCTGGCGTAATACAGGAACTCCGGGTAGTACTGAAAACTATGATGGGGTTTGGATTTTTGTCAAATTCAGGGATGCATGTGCAAAAGACTCTCTTGAGCCATCTACATATTCTCATATGTGGCTGGATACTGACGTGAATGCACATACAGTTCCATCAAATGCAGCAATTGAAATAGGTACAACCAATATAGGCGGTACAGATAGGGGTATGGGTGTCTTTATTTACAGAGATACGGATGGTTTTGGTACTTTTTCTGTTAGTAATATTACCTTGAAATGGGATCAGCTTGCGCAGGGAGTAAGTGGCACAGACTGGGATATCAAAGTTTTTGCTTTTGAAATGGTATATATACCGGAGGGATCTTTTTATGTAGGGGATGCTTCTTCTTCAAATTACTTAAAAGATGGGTCTACAACCAGTCCTTTTCTGATTGATTCAGAGAATGCAATAACAATGGGTACTGCTGCCGGTAGTTTAAATCAGGTAGGTACCAACTTATCCGGTACTTTACCGGCAAATTTTCCTAAGGGATTTGATGCTTTTTGGGTAATGAAATACGAAATAACACAACAGCAATATGTAGAGTATCTGAATACTCTAAGCCGAACAGATCAGAATAGTGCAGTGGCTACTCCTGTTCCTCCCGGAATTATTTCTATTGCATCTTCTGACAGATATGTAATGAGTAGAACTATTTCTCCAAGTTTTAGAAATGGTATTAGAATGCCGGAAACTTTTCACCCTACGCAACCAATTGAATTCTTTAATGACCTTAATTATAATGGTATAGAAAATGAAATAAATGACGGGCAAACAATAGCATGTAACTTTATCACAAATGCTCAAATGAGGAGATTTTTAATTTGGTCAGCCTTAAGACCAATGAGTGAGCTTGAATTTGAGAAAATTTGCAGAGGCCCGGAATCGGTTTACGGGGGGGTAATTACAAATGAATTGGCCTGGTCTTTAGCCGGCAACATGCCGGGAACCTTTACTTCTGTAGCCGGAGTTGTTAATTCGGGAGCTCCGGATGAATTGCCTAATAATACGGGAATAGGATTAGTGCACAATTCATCAAATCCTAACGGTCCTATTAGAGTTGGAGCTACATATACATCGGCAACAGACAGACTTGAAGCAGGTTCTTCTTACTATGGAGTTGCTGACATGAGTGGAAATGTTTACGAATTTGTAATACGTGTAACAAGTAATAATTCTTTTTCCGGTGCTGTTTATGGAAATGGGGGAATTTCATGGAACAATCCTGCCGGTTGGACTATACATGGCTATAGAGGTGGAGCATTTGGATTTGGTAGTTCTACTGCACACCTTCCAACCTCAAGCCGAGTTTATTCATCAGGTTCTTCAATTCCAACAACATCAGCTGGCCGAAATACCGGTGGCAGAGGGGCCAGATAATTGTACCTAAGTTTTATTGAAATAAAAGTATGATGACAAGAGCTATTTTATTATTGTTGCTAACGGGTTTTACTGCCTTTCAGGGTTTTGCCCAATATACAGGCGGAGATGCTTCGGTATTATCTTCAAAGGCATTGATAGTAACATCTTCTTGTGTAACATTTGCTTCATCCGATATTTATTCCGGAGGAACGGAAGGTGGTTTTACATCAGCTTCCGTAATTTCAACACCCGTTTGTCAAAATTTTAATTTTACATCTGATATATACAAAGGGGGAACTGGGCAGGGTTTAGCTGTATCCGGTTATTCCCCAGTAGTTAATTGTTCTTCATTCAATTTGATGTCTGATATATACAAAGGAGGAGCGGGTCAAGGATTAGCTATTTCAGGCTTTTATCCAACTGTGAATTGCGCAACATTCAACTTAGCCTCTGATATTTACAAAGGAGGAGTTGAAGATGGAGCTGCTGTAAGTGAAATAATCAAAAATATAAATTGTGGTGCCGTAGTTGCAGGTTCTCCTTATAATGGGGGAGATGGTCAGGGATTTGCCTCTTCAGCTTTTTTTGCTCCGGTAAGCTGTAACAGCTGGGATGTTGTTTCAACTATTTATAAGGGAGGTATTGAAGATGGTTTTTCTTCTGCTTCTTTAATCTCTTATCCTGCTTGTCCTTCATTTATTGTTTTATCAGACATTTATAAAGGTGGAGTGCAGGATGGAGTTTCGGCCTCAACTGTGATTTCTACCTCGCTATGTCCATTATTCAATATTGTGTCCGATATTTATAAAGGGGGAGAAGGGCACGGATCTTATGCGGCTTCACTTCCTATGCATTTAGTCCCGGGGGTTACTATAGATGCCTCTACCTTGTCTATTTGTGCAGGAGAAACGATTATTTTCACAGCTTTCCCTGTGGCAGGGGGTCTGTTACCGGAATTTGAATGGTTTGTAAATGGGGTTAGTATAGGTGTAAGCCCGGGAGATTCAATTCAATTAAACAATTTAGTGGATGGAGATGAGATTAATGTTGAATTGACTTCATCTTTAGCTTGTGCCTCACCAACAGTTGCAATGTCTTCTGCGCTTACAGTCAGTGTAATTACCGTCGCCATTAAAATCTGGAATGGTAGCGTAAGTGATGACTGGCATAACCCCTTGAATTGGAATTGTGGAATACCAACTACTTCAGATATTGTTTTTATTCCGGCCTCTCCATCGAATCAACCGATGATTTTTGGGGGTAATACAGGCTATTGTCAAAACATTGAATTAGAGGGAGGGGCATCATTGACTATTCAGTCTTCAGGAGTTCTAAATGTAAATCAGTAAATTTCTGCGCTTGAAATTCATTTAATTTTACACTTTCTGTAAAAAACTATTGAATTAAGTACCCGGTTTAGATTTGAGATAAAGCTCCAAAGTCATTTATTAGAAATAAATTAGGATTTTTAAAGAGATAATTTTTATCCTTTGATAATAAATACTTATTTTTGTGCCACTTTAAAAGGTCGAGTGGCCGAGTGGCTAGGCAGAGCTCTGCAAAAGCTCGTACAGCGGTTCGAATCCGCTCTCGACCTCAAACACTAAGCACTGAGTCTTTTTAACAAAAGATTTGGTGCTTTTTTGGTTTTATACTTTCTGTAAAAACTATATTTTTATTAATTCAGAATAATAAATTTTGTAAATTTCAAGCGAAGTAAATGCACATTATGTTAGGTGAATTCTATGAACTAGATAAAAAGATTATAAAACTAATGGCAACCTATGGTTTGCCCGCACTGAGGATTAGTATGGGTGTAGTCTTTTTATGGTTTGGGTTTTTGAAGTTTTTTCCGGGAGTAAGTCCCGCTGAGGAATTAGCTATACATACCACCGAAATTTTAAGTTTTGGTTTGCTTGATGACCGTACAGCTGTTTTCGTAATTGCGCTTTGGGAGTCAATTATAGGTATAGGACTGATTTTTAGATTATTCATGCGTTTCACCATATTACTTTTATTTTTACAAATGATAGGAGCCTGTGCGCCTTTAGTGATTTTCCCGGATCAGGTTTTTACTCAGTTTCCTTATGCTCCTACTCTGGAAGGACAATATATTATTAAGAATATCGTGATAATATGTGCTGCTTTGGTGTTGGGAGCCTCTGTCAGAGGTGGTAGTGTTTTTCCGGGTTTTGTTCAGAAAAAACTACTTAAAAAAGCAGACGAGAAATCTCAGGATGGTAATTCGTAACAATCTAATTTAGTTAAATGACTTTTAAGCCCGTTTCCTTGTTGATTCTTTTACTTTTTTGTGTTTCTGAAATATTTGCACAAAGAATAACTACTGAAAATGTTCCAAACAGAGCAAAACGTTTTTACAATGAAAGTACAGAACATTTAAACTGGGACCGTTATAAAGAAGCTGCGGAAAATCTTGAGAGAGCAGTGAATATATTTTATGAGTTTCCGGAAGCACATTTTCGTTTGGGGTTCACTTATTTGGAGCTGCATGAATATGAAAAAGCAGCTAAATCATTTGATTATCTGGCAGAAAATTTTCCGGATGTTCATCCGGGTATGTTTTTTGGTTTGGGGGAAGCTCGTTTTCATTTAAATAAGTTTGATGAAGCAGAAGAAGCCTTTAATCTTTTTTTAGAAAAAGGCCGTCACCGGGGTCAATTGGAAGAAGCCAAAAAAAGAATTAATAATATAACTTTTGCCAGAGAGGCCATTAAAAATCCGGTTCCTTTTAATCCAATACAGTTAGATGAGCCGGTAAATACCGAACTGTCAGAATACTTTCCGGCTTTAACGGTTGACAGTCGTTTTTTGATTTTTACCCGTATGGATATGGAGGGAAATTTTCCTGTTGAAAACCTTTATATAGCGGAAAGAGTTGATAATAAATGGGGGAAGGTATATCCTGTCGGACCACCGGTAAACACCTATGAAAATGAAGGCGCACATTGTATATCACCGGATGGAAGATTTATTTTTTTTACAGCCTGTAACAGACCCGGGAATTTAGGGAATTGCGATATTTATGTAGCAGAAAGAAGGGGTGAACGTTGGTCGAGACCTCAAAATTTAGGACCTGTTGTTAATTCTACTTCCTGGGACGGACACCCTTCCATAAGTCCCGACGGAAGAAAACTATTTTTTAGCAGTACCAGAAGTGGAGGCTTTGGAGGTCAGGATATTTGGGTAAGCACCCTAAGCGAAAAAGGAGAGTGGCAAAAACCTGAAAATTTAGGTCCTGAAATTAATACATCAGGTGATGAGCGTACACCTTTTATTCACTTCGACAATCAAACACTTTATTTTGCATCTGACGGTTTACCCGGCATGGGTGGTTTTGATGTTTTTAAAACTCAATACGTAGATGGTAAGTGGGCAGTGCCGGTAAACTTAGGCTATCCAATAAATTCTGCCGGTAATGATATGGGTTTGTTTGTAAGTGCAACTGCAGATACTGCTTATATTGCTTCAGATCGTTTTGGCAAACCGGATTTGCTTGATATTTTTTATTTTGAACTTTATGAGGAAATGAGACCTAATCCAAGTAGCTGGATTAGCGGCAGGGTTTTGGATAAAGTTACGAGAAAACCGGTTCAGGCAAGTGTTGAAATAAGAAATATAGAAAATGCACAAATGGTTGCAGCAGTTACTTCCGACCCCGCAGACGGAAGCTTTTTAATAAGTCTGCCATTAGGTGGCAGGTACGCTTATCATGCAAAAGCCGAGAATTACCTTTTTTATTCCGAAAGCTTTGATGTAACTGACAGTGATAAAAAAAGTTTTGACTTAGAAATTTTGCTCCCTCCTTTGGATAAGGGAGCTGAAATCGTTTTACGGAATATCTTTTTTGACCATGATAAATATGATTTAACAGAACAGTCAACCCTTGAATTGGAATTGTTAGCTGACTTGATGAAGGTTAATCCTGAATTGCATATTGAAATACAGGGACACACAGATAATACAGGTAATGCAGCTTACAATAAAACACTTTCCGAGAAAAGAGCTGAATCAGTCAGGAATTATTTGTTGAAGACCGGAGATATTTCTTCTGAGAGATTAACTTATAAAGGCTTTGGGCAGGAAAACCCCATAGCGGATAATTCGACAGAAGAGGGTCGAGCTCAAAACAGACGCACATCTATCAAAATATTAGAATAGATACTCACTAATTAATTATTTTTGGTAAAATATTTAGACTTTTTGAAAAGTAATAGAGATTATGAATAAAATACCTAAACAGCTATTATTTCTGTTTTCATTTATCCTTTTTGCTGTTTTTGTATGGTATTTTAATAGTATTTTAATTTATTTAGTAATTGCCTGGATTTTATCATTGATCGGAGAGCCGGTAATGAATTTCTTTGAAAAACTCAGGTATAAAAAGTTTTATGTACCCCGATTTCTCTCTGCAGCACTTACTATCATCAGCTTCTATCTTGTTTTAATCTTTTTCCTGATGATATTTGTCCCATTGGTAGTGAAAGAGGCCCGCTTCTTTACCAATTATAATATAGAAGATATTACATATTTCATTGAAGGTCCGTTGGAAAATTTAGATGATTTTTTGAAAACCAATAAGATAAAAGAGGAAGGCTCTCCGACGTCTATTGAATTTTTAGAAAGTGAAATAAGAGGGTTTTTAAACTTTCAAAATGTCAACAAAGTACTCACGCAGTTGATAGACATTATTGGGGGGTTCTTTGTTGCTCTCTTTTCCGTCACTTTCATTCTCTTCTTTTTTCTGAAAGACCGGGATTTTTTCTTTAATATGATATTGATGTTTACCCCTTCCGAATATGAAGGGAGGGTAGCGAATATTTTGAAAAAAGTAAAACTGCTTCTGGTTCGCTATTTTGTGGGTATTATTATTCAAATTAGTATGATTACAATGCTAATTTCCGGTGGTTTGTATTTTGTAGGAGTTGAAAATCCTTTATTCATAGGTTTGCTGGCCGGAATCTGGAATATAGTGCCTTATCTGGGGCCATTGATAGGAGCTACTATAGGAGTTATATTGGGATTAAGTGGTTTTGTGGAAAAAGGGGCCATAGAAATAAATTATTATATATTAATATTTCAGCTTTTGAGTGTATTTGCTATTGTGCAAATACTGGATAATATCTTGTTTCAGCCTGTAATTTTTTCTAATAGCGTAAAGGCCCACCCGATGGAAATATTTTTAGTATTGTTAATTGCAGCTACTTTAGCCGGTATAGTGGGAATGATTTTAGCAATTCCTACTTATACAATCTTACGGGTTATTTCTAAGGAGTTTTTTAGTGAGTTTAAAGTAATTAAAAAAATTACCCGGCATTTATGATTTATACTTGAGCAGATTCAGTTCATCTGTGCAAAAAGTATATTCTCTTTTTTGATTAGAGGCTACAATAACTATTTTCTCTTTGCTAAAATCATTGATTAATTGATGGTACCAGTTTAGGCCGCTTTCGTCAAGGTTGGTTGCCGGTTCATCTAAGAGTAAGATACTTTTTTCGGCCAGCACAGATAAAATTAGTTTCACCCTTTGAAGCATACCGGAAGAAAAATACCGAAGTTGCTTATTTTGATGTTTTTCAAATTTCAAAATATCTGAAATTATCTGTTTGCTGTTTAAATTCTGTTGGTAGGGGATTATTTTTTCCTGAAATTCCAGCATTTCAAGTAGAGTAAATTCAGAAATCAAGGCCATGTAAGGCGCACAAAAAGCAATTTCTTTATAGATTTCCTTATCAGGAATTGACGGTTTGTTACTTGAAGAGTAAAAAACCTTACCTGAAGATGGCGTTACTGCTGATGAAATAATTTTCATCAAGGTGCTTTTTCCGGAGCCGTTTGGGCCGGTAATGGCATATGAATTATTAATATGAAAGTCAAAGGAGATATCTTTAAATATCCATTCTTTTTTAAATTTCTTAGCTATATTTTCTAATTCAATTTTCATTTTTGGTAGAGCTGTAGCCTTTCATAATGCCTCTTACGGAATTTCTTATAAAATGCACGATTTCATCTCTTTCTTCAGTTGCTTCCATCTGGGTTTCTACATAGTTCAGAGCTTTGGAAATTGAATAGCCTTTTACAAAAATGGTGCGGTAAATTTCGAGTATTTGATTGATTTTATCAGAGTGAAACCCTCTTCTTCTCAAACCAACAGAATTGACCCCCACGTATGAAAGGGGTTCTCTGGCAGCTTTAACAAATGGAGGAACATCTTTTCTGATGAGACTTCCACCGGATATAAAGGCATGTTTCCCGATTTTCACAAATTGATGCACAGCAGTCAGGCCTCCTAAGATTGCGTATTCATCAATGGTTATATGTCCTGCAAGATTTACATTGTTGGCAAGTATGCAGTGATCTCCAATAAAGCAGTCATGAGCAATATGGACATAAGCCATTAAAAGACAATTGTTGCCGACCACTGTTTTGTGGCTGTGTGTCGTACCGCGGTTGACGGTTACACATTCCCGGATGGTTACATTGTCACCAATTTCTACAGTAGTTTCTTCTCCGGAAAATTTGAGATCCTGAGGTATAGCAGAAATAACAGCTCCCGGAAAAATTTTACAGTTTTTCCCAATTTTGGCGCCGGGCATAATAGTTACATTCGGACCTATCCAGCTGCCTTCTCCAATTTCTACATTTTTATAAATCGTTACAAAGGGCTCAATTACGACGTTGTCAGCAATTTTAGCCTGTGGATGTACGTAAGATAGTGGTTGATTCATAGTTTTTCTTTTCTTACAATTTGGGCAACTAAGTTTGCTTCTGAAGCAATTTTATTTCCAACAAATGCGGTTCCTTTCATTTCACATATTCCTCTTCGTATAGGACTCAGTAATTCTAGTTTTAGAATGAGGGTATCGCCCGGGACTACTTTTGTTTTAAATTTTGCTTTATCTATCATTAAAAAATAAGTATCATAATCCTGTGGATTTTCTACGGTATTCAATACCAGTATGCCACCTGTTTGAGCCAAAGCTTCTAATTGCAAAACGCCCGGCATAACCGGATTGTTGGGAAAATGACCTTGAAAAAACTCTTCATTAAAAGTCACATTTTTTATACCTACAACATGTTTTTCTGAAATATCAATTATTTTATCCACTAAGAGAAAAGGGTATTTATGGGGCAAGCTTTTTTCAATATAGCTTATATCATAAATAGGTTTTTTATTCGGATCGTATTTAGGGATGGTTACCTTTTTGTTTTTAAGCTTTTCTTTTATGTGATTTTTAATTTTTTTGGCAAAATCAATATTTGCCTTATGGCCCGGTTTTGAAGCTATGATTTCTGCTTTAAAGTTGTATCCAACCAATGATAAATCACCTACAACGTCCAGCAGTTTATGTCTGGCAGGTTCATTGGGGTGAATTAAATCAACATTACTGAGGATTCCTTCTTCTTTAATTTCTATTTTTTTCTGGTTGAAAAGCCCGGAAATACGGTCTAACTCTTCCTCAGAAACTTTTTTATCGACAATAACAATGGCATTATCCAGACTGCCACCTCTGATGAGGTTATTTTTGAATAGAGCTTCAATCTCATGCAAAAAACAAAATGTCCGGGATGAGGCAAATTCTTCTTGAAAATGCTCTATGTTATTTAAGTGTGCATATTGATTTCCCAAAGTATTTGATTGATAGTCAATCATTACGGTTAATTTATAGCGATCGGAAGGCAATGCTATTAAACGGGCATCTTTTTCCGGGTCATAAAACTCTATAGGGCTATCAATTTCAATAATCAGCTTTTCTTTTTCCTGGGACTTTAAACCTACGGAAATAAGTGTTTCAGAAAATATTTTAGAGCTGCCGTCGAGGATAGGGATTTCCGGACCATTTACTTCTACCTTTAGATTATCTATACCGGCACCGGTAATCGCTGCCATTAAATGTTCTATAGTGCTTATAGTAGTTCCGTTTTTTCCGATAGTGGTTCCCCGGCTTACATCCACAACATTGTCTACATCAGCTTCAATTACAGGAGAATTTTCAACATCTGTGCGGCTGAATTTTACGCCAAAGTCAACAGGTGCCGGAAGAAAGGTAATTTTAACGGTTTTGCCGGTATGCAATCCAATCCCCTCGAGGCTGATTTCATGTTTAATAGTTAATTGATTTGTTGGCATATTTAGGTCTTTTCGCGAGAATCAGATAATTTTTCTAATTCAGATACTCTTTTTTCTAATTCGGGTAATTTCTTAAAAATTGCTTGTGCTCTTAAGTTTTCAATATAATCAAAGGCCGGACTTCCGGTTAAGGCTTTTCCTTCTTTTTTCACTGTTTTAGATACACCACTTTGTGCATTGATTTTTGTAAAAGGGGCAATTGTAATATGTCCGACGAATCCGGCCTGCCCGCCAATCATACAATTTTTACCAATTTTTGTACTGCCACTCACTCCCGCCTGGGCAGCAATAACAGTGTTTTCACCAATTTCCACATTATGGGCTATCTGTATTAAGTTGTCTAATTTACTACCTTTTTTTATAATAGTAGCCCCCAAAGTTCCTTTATCTAAAACGGTATTTGCTCCAACCTCTACATTATCTTCTATAATTACATTTCCAACCTGTGGGATTTTGTGAAAACTTCCGTTTGCAAGTGGTGCAAATCCAAATCCATCACTTCCGATTACAGCATTTGCATGTATTATGCAATCAGCCCCAATAATCGTATTGTCATATATTTTTACACCCGGGTAAATAATGGTATTGGGTCCGATTTTTACATTTTCACCAATAAATACCTGTGGGAAAATTTTTACATTTTCACTAATAGTGGCCGTATTTGAAATGTAGGTAAAGTCTCCAATATAACAGTCTTTAGGAAGCTCAACCTTATTTATTTGCGCATTAGCCGAGATCCCTTTCTTTTGCTTAATGACTGATTTTGAAAAATGTTCCAGAATCTTACCAAAAGAAAGGTACGGATTGGAACATCTGATGATTACGGCAGGTATATTTTCTTTTAAAGAGTAATTATCCGCTATTATAACTATGCCTGCCTTCGTTTTATAGAGCAGGTGTTCGTATTTCAGATTTGCCAGAAAACTTAAATCAGAATCTGTGGCATTTTCTAATGAAGCAGCGTTTTTTACTACTTTAGTTTTGTCTCCTTCGACTTTGCCTTCTATAAGTGCTGCTATTTCAGATGCTTCTAATTGCATGTTCAAAACTAAGAATTATTTTATTATCTCTTTATTCTAAGTGAATAATTTACTCTTTAAGTCAATATAAATTTCGGATAGCAAAGGTAATGTTTAGTAACCGTTGCAGACAAGGTATGGATGTTTAAATGATCACTTGCTTCTGCTATATCTATTAACTGCCCGTTTTTATAAAGAATTTCGATTTTCCCGCCACTTGGGTTATAAGCATTATTAGTTGTTTTGTCTTTAAAAACAAAGTACTCTGTATCTTCCATAGATATCTTTAGTTTTTCTGCAGTTTTCTTTTTATAATTCTCAATAATCTCCGGTTCTATCTTTACAATATCCATTTCAATGTGTAATAAATTTCTGTTTAAAATGCTTTTGCATAACTCAGACAGTACAATGTCCTTTTCTGTTGTCCATGCTTTAATGTGAGCTTGTATATCAGCATCATCCAATTGGGCAAACTGATTGGCAAATTCCGCATTGTTCAAATCAAATTCATTAGTCCGGGGTTGTAAAAAATACTGAAATGCTCCGAAAGTAAACAGTTTTTCACCGGCGGAGATTAATTCTTTAGCTCTTTTGAATATCCGGATTAACATTTGTTCGGCACAAATTACTGTTTTGTGCAAGTAAACCTGCCAGTACATTAACCTTCTTGCTATCAAAAATTTTTCTATGGAATAGATTCCTTTATGCTCCACAACCAATTTATCATCAACAACATGCAGCATTTTAATTATACGGTCATATCCTATCACACCTTCATGCACTCCGGTAAAGAAACTGTCTCTGTTTAAATAGTCCATGCGATCCATGTCTAGCTGACCGGAAACTAAATTATGAAAAAACTTTCTGTGATAAGTACCTGTAAAAATTTCTATGGCAAGCTCAAGACGGTTTTGAAAATATTTATTCAAAATTTGCATAAAAAACAAAGAAAGCTTTTCATGGGAAGTGTTTGGGATAATGCAGGATTCTAAGGAATGTGAAAAGGGCCCATGTCCTATATCATGAAGCAATACGGCTATTTTTAAGCCCAGGCTTTCTTCCTCAGAAATATCAACCCCTTTCCATCGGAGCACGTTGATGGCTTGCTCTGAAAGGTGCATAGCTCCCAGTGCATGGTGGAAGCGGGTATGTAAGGCACCCGGATAAACCAAATCTGTCATTCCCAATTGCCTTATTCTCCTTAATCTTTGAAAAAAAGGATGTTCGATAATGTCAAAAATTAACTCGTCCGGTATTTTTATAAAACCATATACGGGGTCATTTATAATTTTTCTTTTATTCAAGGAGTGTTTTTTTGCAAATTTATAAAAAAGCAGTCAATGCTTTGGGAAAGCATTCAGCATATTCATGTAGTTTTTTTTAAAGTTTGGGACTTTGACTTCGCGCGTCCTGAATAAAGGCCGCATTCCTTCTGCGAAATGGCTTCTTTAAGGTCTTTAAGCTTGAAGTTTATCCAAAATATAAATAAAAAAGCCTTCCGTGCTGTTAATCGGGCCTTGAGGGGTTGTCCAATAAAACAAGAAAACCGGAACGCTTAGAATTTGAGAAGAAAATGGACAGAGAACAGCCTCAAACCCCACCG
>REEL01000077.1 GCA_007695095.1 Chitinophagaceae bacterium
AATTTGGTGGAAAAATAGACAATTTTATGGTTTAAGTTAATATCAATCTCACTAAAACTAACTTCATTATTTTTTATCGGTTAAAATAAGGGCACAATTAATGTTCAGACCGAAAATGTATGCATGCGCTTTATTTATCCAATGAGTAAACACTATCCTATTTCCTCTTTTGAGGATCACTTTTTCAATTTTACTGTTGGACAGGCTTTGCATCGCGTATTGAGTTTCAAAAAGAACAGAAGAGTAAAAAATAAATTTCCTGCCTCTGTCTTCACTATTCATATTGGGTAATGTGAGTATTGAATTGTTTTCCAGATGCAATTCTATAACATCCTTACTACCAAAAAAATGGCCTAAGGCTGGATTGATCAATTGATCATCAAATACAAATGAGATGACAAATCCGTGATTATCTTCCAGCTCTTGAATATAATAAAATATATTCGGGAACAATCGGCTTTCATCTACTATTTGCTGTATTTCGGACATGCTGTGGGTAATAGCGCCACTGGACATATCAAAGTATCTGGTCCAATCAAAAATAGTGAGACACATATCATTTTGCGCTTTTACACTATCGGTGCAAAGAAAGGGAATGCAAAGAATAATTGCTAAGGTGGTCAATAGTTTTTTCATGGTGAAAATTATTCTCAATTGTTTACGATTTGTTTGTCTAAAATAGCCTCAAACTCCGCTTTAGTAAGCAACAATAAAAGAAGCTTTCTTGGGTCAAATAACAGGGCATACCTACCCATAAACGCATTACACCTCAACTGACCAAACTCCAAACACAAGTGCCAAATACCAGCATCACTACTATTACAAAACATCCCACAGCAGCCTGATCATCATCCCTCGTAAAAATCCGGACTATATAAAAAAGGATAATTAAGAAAATCGCAGCGATGATTAATCCAAAGCCTGAATCACCATCAAGTGATAAATATGGGTCTCTGAATCCACTATAGCTGTCACCAAATTGAAGGAATGGCATACTTAGAAGAATAGTCGTCATTTTGAATTTTTAAAATTTAAAGATTTACCAATTTCGGATTCTAAAACCATATTCCCGCTGCATAAAATCATTCAGGGCGCTCATATTTAACTGTGAAAAGGGAACTTCAAGACCTATGGCTGGCTGATAGCCAAAATCAGCTACTAAGGGGAACTCGATAGCTACAAAACCAGATCTGTTGACAGACCAGTCTACCATTAGGAAGCCACTTTGCTGGGTAATGGAATAAGGAATCAGATAATAATAATCCACTCTGTGTTCGCCGAAGGTTTCCTTCACTAGCTCATCCCTGATTTCCACCTCATGAGCGAACAGAAGCTGTAGCTCCTGCTCACTATTAGAGGTGACAAAATACAAGCGCTTGATAGGGTGTTCGGCCCGGACTTGATTTATTGAACTGAGTAACAATACTCCATAACCATTCAGACGGTGATGCTCTGCCGAGTTAGCACCAAACGCATAATCATACTCCACCATGCGATCAACTATTCCTAGGAATCCATATAATTTGGCAGATTCTTTATATCGCTGAGATATTTGATGGGTTGTAACCATTCCCTCCTGTACACCCTGTCCAAAACCATAAATCTGTACAGATCTCTCCTGTGCTGAAATCACCAATGGAAAAATGGGGAGTATTAGCAGTAATATTAAATAGTTTTTCATCTCGTAGTTTTTTAGAATTTTTAGATTCAACTAATAAATCAATAGCCCCCTAATTTTATTAATAAATTAATCTGATATTCCAATAGGTCACTTTTGATTTGGTTTGAAATTAACAGCTGATCATGGTACTCTGGAAATGTCCAGGTCAGTTTATGGTTACCATATGTTGGACTTGCGAAGTCCCAATTTATTATGATGTCATTCCAATTTTGAGTAAAAATCATAGTTGTCCTTCCCTTTTGATTTAAATATTCTAAAACTAGAGTCTCTGCTGTGATTTTGATTATTTTCAGAGGAATACCCCCTTCGTCCTTTGTGGCATCCACTAATATTTTATATTTTTGATACATTCCACCCTGACTGCGAATTCGATCTTTTTGGTCGCTGGAATCATTATTAAAGGCAACCACAAAATAGACCAAAACAGATACTATAATTACCAAAACTAGCATAGAAGTTTTATTTTAGGATGAATAATTTTTATATAAACCAATTGATTGTTTTACTATATATGTGTCTAAATTTTAATTTTCAATCTTGTTTTTTTAACCTTATATGGATGGATTTGATCACCCTCTATACCATTGAGGGTCATAAAATGTATTTTTCATAACCTCCCTAAAGAATGGGTAGAAGCAAATTTTATCCTCAACTTCACTACTGAAAATAAAGAGATAGGAGTAGTTTCCCTTAACAACCACATAGATTAGACCTGCCATTAAGTATTTTTCATTTAAATTATATAATGTGTATTCAAATTCAATCTCTTTAACTGGAATGTTTTTTATTCTCAGGTTTCTTATAGTGTTTTTATCCATTTCTATACCAGCCATTCGAATAAGATCATAAATCATATTCTCTGCTATCTGATGTGCATTCCTAACAAAGAAACCATTTCTGTTTTTTACTATTCCTGCTGAGGCTTTACCATTTCGCTCTGCTAGTGCTACAATAACAGCGTTTTGGTTTTCTAATAATATTATCCAACTGTCATTAAAGGGCATTTTAATTCCTTCTGAGTTGCTGGTATACAAATAGTTAGTGGTGATTACAGTATTGTTTATAGTTCTGCAATTCTGCCCTTTAAGATCAAATATTATAATCGGCGAAACAGATAACAACATTAGAATTAAACCTATTCTTATTGTAATTTTAAAAATCATTTTAATGGTTTGAATTAAATTAAATAAATTAGTTTAAAAATGTTATTAAAAGTATAATCAACTTAAATTACAAACTACTTCAGCTCCTAAGCTAGTACTGTTACCCGACTTTTGGCTACAGTCATTCAGAAGGAGGAATTGATTGGATAAGGAGTGGGGAATCATCGTTTCTTCCGACATTGCTCTTCCCAAATCGTTTTGGGCTTCATGAACTGGATCCAAAATAATGCAACTAGTAGGATAAGAAACCCAAATACTCCCCAGCTATCTTTAATACGATTTATTTCGCCAGCCCAAATGACACAATAGATAGTTATTCCAATTCCTAAGAAAAAAGGTAAAATTTAAAATCCTGAATGATTACCTTCATTCATATTTTATTATTTTAAAAGTTTATATTTAAATTCCTTAAAAGTCATACTGCTGTATCGAAAACCTTCTCTTTATTCTGTGATTCCCATGATTTGAATATATCACTTTTTATAGACATATTATGATTTAAATAGGAATCTAAAATTGAATCATAAAAGGATCGTCTTTGTTGAATTCTAGTATAGAATATGCTTCACCCAATTCAACAAACTACTCCTGTGCATAATTTAAATTTGAAACAGCCGGATGATAAAGCTTTGCCATCTGCTTGTAAGCCTTCTTAATGTCATCTTGCGAGGCATCATCAGATATACCCAAGATAGAATAATAATTTTTTGATTAATACCAATTAATATCTTCAAAAAGACTTTCATCATATTGAAGAGCTATATTTTTCCAATACAATGCCTCATCATGATTACCCTCCTCATATTTAATATGGCCAAAAAAGTAATATGACAATCCAATAAATGCCCCCATTTCATCTACATAGTCTTTAGTAGATGAAGGTGTATAATTAGGCAACAAAACGAGAACCGTTTTTTTGATAAGGGGAGTAGCATTCTCATAATTTTTATTTAGGTAATTATATCCACCTAAAAAGAGATTTGCCTCCAATTGGTCTGGATGAATTTGAATAACTTCCTTGAACCTAACTTGCGCTTCAGGAAAATTACCATCTTTAATTTTTCTTATTCCTATTTTAGTTTGAAGCTTTATGTCATTAGGATTCCTTGAAGATTTATAATCATCGATTTTATTTCCTGAAAATCGGAAAAATGATATCCCAATATAAATAATTATAAAGCTTACTATTCCAATTACAATACTTTCCATAATTTTTTAATTTTTTAATTTTTTATTATTAAGTTAATTGTTACCCATAAACATCCCCTTAAAGTGTTGACACTTTTATAAAAAATACAGTAAACTTTTATTTTTAAAGGATTATTAAATCACAGCCAATACACAGCTGTTATTGTCTTTACTATACTCCTGACAAACTCGTCTTATGGTCTCAAATGATTCTTCCACAGACACGGTATTATTTGCCAGTATTTTAATCATTTCATTATTACTAAAATTTTCAAGAACCCCGTCTGAACAGATTAATATTATATCTTCCGATAGCAATAGAGTCTTTTTTGCGAATTTCATATCTGATTTAGATAAATCAATATCTGAACTCAGCACTTTGGTTACCCTATTCTTCATAGGATGGGATCGCATTTCTTTCTCAGATGATAAAACACCAATTTCAAAGAGATCCTGAACCAAAGAATGATCTTTTGATACCCAGGAAGCAGCTGTTTTTTTGCTATAATAAAACAATCTACTATCTCCCAGATGGTAAAAATAACCTGCACCTTGATCTATATAAACCATAGCTATTGTAGTGCTTAGTTGTTTATGAATGCTCCCGGCAGCTCTTTTCAATTTATCAACTAAATTTTTTATTATGCTACTAAATTGCTCAACAACTTCTTTTGAATCAAAGTCTTTATAATTCTTCTCAAAATAATCAACCACTAATCGACTTGCAGCAGCACCATCCCCAGATCCCCCAACTCCATCGCAAACAATTAATAATTTTTGGTCACCTGATATCCAAACTGCGTCCTGTTGAGACTCCCTTTTTCCTTTTTGACAAAAGCTAAATATTTTCATAAACTTTATTTGTAGTTAGTTCTCGATAAAGAATAAAACTGTTACCTACTTTAATGATATCACCGTTTGACAGGTAAACTTCTTCGTCAGGACTTAATTCTTTATCGTTGAGTAAAGTCTTATTTGTACTATTTAAGTCATGTACTAAATATCTTTTCTTTCCATTTTTTAAATCTATGGAGCATTTAATAAAACAATGCTTCCTGGAAATATAAGGATCTTCAATTACTATTCTTTCGGTAGAAAAACCTTTGCCTCGCTCTCTGCCAATAATATAATCTTTAGGCTCAAGATTCATAATTTTGATTACGGACTTATCTTCCTTCATTATTCTTAATTGACTTGCACCTGAACAAATTAAAGAGGGAGTTAGGAATGTTGTATCCTCATCTGATTTGATCCTGAAATCATATTCAAATTTCTCATTACAACGATTGTTTGAACACTTAAGGAAAACTTTTTTTCCACTAAGCCTCTTTGCATTTTTTAATTCAGATTTTTGTCCACAATGAGGGCAGCTTATAGTCATATTTATTTTTTAGAGTCCAAATGAGAATTCATTGTCAAATTCATCGATATCTGGAAATCCATCAAAGAATTGATCTAAATTACTATCCTCTGTACCATATATATCAGAAGACTTTTCCGGGCTAAGCGAATCCATAGTAATAGGATCATTAATAGTTCCTGCATTACTATTAGAATTAGAGTCCAAATTTGAACCTCCCATATCAATAACGGTTTCAGGCTTGTCCAAAATTTCTTCATTTGAAGAGGGTTCTTTAATAAATGAATCCACCTTTAAGACCAAATCAGGATTACCGTCATTAGTTACATCAAGTTGAATAATGCTTACTTCTCCAATAAGATCGGGATTGTCAATGGTTATTTTCAGAATTTTGGAGTCCGTATATTCAGTAACAATACCTGATCCCGGTTCAACAATATTAGAGTTCTCTGAATCAATTAAATCATTCACCTTTTGTGAATAAGCTATTTTATTTTCAGCAGACATGGCCTCCCACTCTTCTTTTAAGTAGGTGTTATAATAAGTTCCATTCCATTCAAATATTCCTCCGGCACCTAATTCACTTCTGGCGTCATGAAAAGCATCGCTAAAAGTTGATTTATTCGAAACCATACCAATACTGTCACCCGGATCGATACTAATGTAAGGGTCTCCGCTTTTTTCAGGAACAATATCATCTGCACCTCCTTCCATTGGGCTTGTATCACCGGCAAGTAGAGAAGTAGAATTAATCTTTGATGCAGAAACAAAGGCTAAACCTGACAAAAAACCAACTGCTAAACCACCTTTACCTCTATTTTCTTTTATCCAGTTAGCAAATCTTCCCTTTATCGGAACTAAAACCTTTTTGGAATTATCATTACTTTGTATTCTGGTTTGATCTGTTGTATTCATGTCATATGATTTTATACTACAAATGTATTATGAAGGTATTGAAGGTAGGGAAAAGAATGTATGAAGTACCACGATCATTGTATGAACTAATTTTCAGGGTTAAATTTTGCATTGCATTGATTATTTGGACAATGACAGAGGTCTTCAACCATGATCAGATGCATGTTAAGAAATGAAGTTTTACATTTTGGGCATCGTAACACTCTCTCATAACTAACTTTTAATTTTGCTATTTCTCTGTTTCTTTTTCCTCGTGAAACGGAAACCAAGCCACTAATAATCGTAAGGGCACTCATCCCAATAATCATCGGGTAGAGGTATTTGTGGTCTATTTGATCATAAAAGAGAACAAACAGAACGATAAAAATTAAAATCAATCCTAATTTGATAAAAAGAGGTCGTTTAGGAGCTTCCTGAAGCTTGTCAAGTTTCTGCTGAAAGACATTAAAATGTTCAAGCATAAAATTATACTCTCTATGAAAATTACTTTTCCTGTCTTTATAAATCCTAAACAAATCATCAAAAAAAGAAGTGTTATTTACGGTATTATCACCAAATCGGATTTTGTCTCTGGCACTAATCTTTACTCTTTTAATCCGATTATCGTTTTGAAAAGTACCATTTCTGGATTCCTGATCAATGAGTAAAATATCGTCATAATAGTGCACTTCAGCAATGGCATGCTTTCTACTCACAGTATCGTCGGGTATGACAATATCATTTTCCTTGCTTCTGCCTATCGTTATTGAAACCACTTCATCCATAGGAAAACAAATTTTTCTTTAACCTGGCTTCCAATGATTTGGATACCTCTAGTGATTTTTCACTTTTGTGAAAATAAATACGGTTCGCATTTATTTTTTTAACTGACGTTTTGTTAATTATTAAAGATCTGTGGATCCGTTCAAAAGCTAAATTCATTTCCATCAAATCTGAATAAGTGCCCAATTGCCTGGTAAGTACCATATTCTTACCATTCCGAAACTGAATTAATGTATAGTTTCCTGCAGCCTGGATATATATAATATCTCTTACGTTTAAATTAAAAATACCCTCTGGAGTTCTCACTGAATATTTTCCTTCACCGTGATTAATGTATGAGGAGAATTTTTTATATGAAAAAATTATTTGTGAAGAGAGCACCGGATAAGGCTCAAAGTGAAACACACCAATTTGCCAGGCCGTCAGGGCATTATCTGGATTGGAAAAGAGGACAATCTTTAAATCGGGGTCGTGATTACTGTAGTATTTTAACCAGTTTATGATTTCGATATTAAGATAATCTGACAAAAAATAAATTAGTCCTTTTATGTTCCTCTTTTCAATCAGCCCTTCTAAATCTTTTATACTAAATGGAAAAAGAAGTTGAATTCTTTTTTGACTGGAGAAGTGCAGGTCTTTAATATGCTCTTTTAGACTTTCGCCCTCTTTAAAAAAGATCAGGTTTTCCATTAAATAGGATTTAAATTATCAGATAAAGGTAAACAAAATAAAAAAATATCCTTTAAAAATCCTCGGAAAACCTAGGAGGAATATTTTGCCAACATTCAAAGTCTATTTTGAAATATTTACGCAAGAAAATTACAAACAAATTGCTTCCCATATAAACCTTCCTAGTATCATACATGAGTATGATCGAACATATAGTGCCTCCGTGAAGTGTTTGAAGTAACTATTTTGATTTACAGATTAAATTTTTATCAATTTTCCTCTTACAAAAATTTATAATTCTCTCTTTCAGGTTTTGGAGCTATTGGTAATACTATATCTACTATTTCACTGTCTCTCCACAATAAACCTGCTGCAATATAACCCTGAGGATCTTTGAAAATGGATATACCTTGAATTTGATTGCTCTTAATAATGTGATATAGCTTAAAACCATTAGAATCAACAAAAATACTTTTACCTTCAGGCATACCATTATGCCATCTTGCGTAAAGCCTCGAACCGTTCTTAAAATGAATAATTCCTTTACCGGAAGGCTCTCCATTACTGAAGTAGCCGGTAAATATCATTTCATTTTTAACTATGTAAACACCTTTCCCATTAATGCAGTCACCCTCAACACATTGTGCAGTAAGGCTATTGATAAAAAATACAAATGAGAAAAGTAATGAACTAATGATGAGATTTTTCATAACGTTTTTTTAAATTACAATTCAAAAGTACGTTATCAAAAAGCCGGCATGTGAAAATTATGTATCAATCAAGTGAATAGCTGTATAAAGCAAAAACACAAAAAAAACTAATTATCGAAGTTCAAAAACATAGGAAGTATAAAACTCTATACCGGGGCCTGCAATGGTTCTAAAAGTACCCATTTGGTAAGACCCTTTTAAGCCTATCCTAAGCATTCCATCTTGAACAAGATTTTTTAAAGCACTTCTACTATCAAATATGAAGCCTACCTGTACAAATGCTTCACCTACTGTGGAAATCCCAGCAGCGGCCCAATAATGATCGATCATTTCAAATCTAAAAGAACCCATCGCATGTACTCCTTTTTGAAAAGAAAAGATAAACATGAGGTTAGGCTCTAAAAAATAACCGGCTCTTTGAGGAAGTGATCGATAGCCTAAATGTAAGGTAGAGTGCAGACCGGATTGTATTGTTGTAAGTCCTATTGCGTCACCTCTGCGGTTGAATTCAGCAAAATCATTAGAAATGAGGTTGTTTACTGAAAAACCAATGTAATAATGACTTCTTGTGTAAGCTTCCTTATCACTAACACTTATGTAGAATATACCCACATTAGAATTAGGTCTGAAGAGATCCGATATTTCGTCGATATCAATAGTCAGTGAATTGGGATCATAAGCTGTAGCGTTAGACAAATCTACCTGAAATTTTGAAAAAGATAAAGCTAATCCAATCCCAAGTACATCTCTTCTATTGCCAAGTATTTGTGGCCTAAATCGATAGTTATAAGTCAAAGTACCTCCAATTTTTTCAATGGGTCCAACAGCATCTCTTTCCAAAAAGCCACCTACTGCGGATTTAGTTTCTAAAAAAATTCCCTTTGCGAATGGATATTGAAATGAAAGATTAGAATACTGCGGGGCATCATCAAATCCAATCCAATCTTGCCTATGAGTTAAAGACAATTCAGTTGAATTCCACTTAGCTGTAAGAGCAGGATTCCAAACAAAGCCGGTTTCGTAATATGAACTCCATGAAGGCAA
>REEL01000078.1 GCA_007695095.1 Chitinophagaceae bacterium
TAATATCACTGATTAATAGTTCATCCGGTTCGGTTAAGGTGATTGATGCTGTATCAATACAACCATTTGCGTCTGTAACTGTTACAGAGTATGTACCTGCTGAAAGACCACTCAAATTTTGAGTGTTTTCACTAAAATTATTCGGTCCAGACCAGTTATATATATATGGAGGAGTTCCTGAGTCGACTTCTAAAAATATTGAACCATCACTTCCTCCAAAACAAGAAATATTATGCTCACAACCTAAAATTGGACTCGAAATACTTGTTATTACCGGATTTAAAGTCTCTTCAATAGTTATATCAATAGTTTCTTCACAACCGTTAGCATCTGTAATTGTAAGCGTATAAGTACCCGGTACAACATTAATTAAATCTTCAGAAGTTGTCCCATTACTCCAGTTATAGCTATAAGGTGGAACACCACCACTAACAGTAATAAATGCAGAGCCTGTCTCATCCGGATACACAATCCCATTCAAACATTCTACCGCATCAATATCATAACCATCAGGAACATGACCGGTAATTCCGGCAAAAAAAGCACTATCTGAAATATCAATGAATTTAAAATATCTAGCCCAAGGCAAAGTGCCTAAATCAAAACCTGCATCTAAACAACCTGTGCCTAAAAATACCCAATTGACTAAATCCTGAGAAGCATATGCTTCAATTTGTTCAGGATATGTTGCACAAGTTTGATTTCCAAAGGTTATTTCTGTAACAAAAATATCATTGCCAGGTCCATTTTGAACCTGACCTCCCATATCAAATATTATCTCTCCACCAAATCCAAGAGAGACAAAATTGCCATTTGGAGCACCTAAGGCTGCATTTGGATTGCTCCTACTTGCCGCAACGGGTCCACCTTGAACATTTAATGCCTGATCAAATGAAATTACAGCTTGAGCAAAACATCCATCCGGCTGAGGTTCTATAAAACAACTCGGTGAGAATATAGAGTCTATAGTAACTAAAAGTGGAGCAGGCTCTGTGAGCTCTAACTCAGACTCAATAATACATCCAACTGAATCAGTCACTGTAACAGAATATAAACCAGCAGTTAAATTTTCTATACTTTCTGTTGTGCTACCATTTGACCACAAATACTGATATGGAGGAACTCCACCGCTAACAGTACTTAAAATTTCACCATCGCTTTCTCCATTACAACTTATATCAAAACCATTAAAATCAGTAGCAGAACTTAATAAAAGTGAGATTGAATCCGGTTGAGTCAAGGTAATCAAAGTATCCAGAGAACATCCATTTGAATCGACTATACTTAAATTGTAATCTCCGGCTACTAAGTTATCTATATTTAAAACATCGGAAACAAAGCCATCCGGACCACTCCAACTTACAGAAACCGGCAAACAGCCACCTTCTAAAGATACCTCTATCATTCCGTCAGCTGAATTAAAACAGCTGACATTAAAACCATTTGAATAAACAGATATACTATCGATATTTATAAATAACTCATTCGGTTCTGTTAATTCAAAACTTTCATTATAAATACAATTATTAGCATCGGTAATTGTTACATTATATAAGCCTGCCTGCAGATTGTTTATATTTTGATTATTGCTTGTAAAGTTTCCCGATCCACTCCATTCAAAAGTATAAGGAGGAATCCCGGAAGAAACTGTAATATCTATAAAACCATCACTGGCTCCATAGCAAGAAATATTGTATCCGCATCCAAACACAGACAAATCAACATCTGTAATTACAGGGTTAAACAAATCGTCAATAAATACTGTCAATGTTTCAAAACAACCGTCATCATCGGTAACAGTAACTGTATATGTTCCACCTGATAATCCACTAATATTTTGGGTTGTTTCACCATTACTCCACAAGAATGTATATGGCTCTTGTCCTCCGGAGACACTGATTTGTATACTTCCATTTTCAGCATCATACAAACCGTTTAAACATTCTATTGCATCTAAATCATAGCCATCACTTAAAGGGCCGGTTCCAAAGTCATTGGGATTTGAAACATCTGTTATCCGAACATATTGAATATAAGGCAAAGGATCAATATCTACTTCTCCGGTTCTACAAATAGTATCTAAAATAATAAAATTAATCCCATCCTGTGAAACTGCTATTTCAGCCTTTTCAGGGTAAATAGAACATGGTGTGCCAATAGGATAAGATGGTTGACCAACTTGTCCGCTTACCTCAAGAATTCTTAAATCATTCCCGGGACCATTTGCAATAGGAGATGAAAAACGTACAATGATATCACCTCCAAAACCCAATGAATAAAACTCTCCGTTTGTTACTGCCGCCTGTGAACCGGGAGGACCAACAACACTTTGAGGATTACTTCTGATAGTTGCTACAGAACCACCGGTATTAGTATTTCCCTGATTTGTAGAAACTACAGAATCAACAAAGCACCCCTCCGGAGGAATTGTATCTGAAATACAAGTATTATCTGTTGAGCCTATTAAGCTCACAGTAAGGTTACAAGCAGAAGTAGTATCTTGCTCACAACCATAGATATATCCATTGCTACATGGATTTGATAAAAAATCACACTCATGATTAAAGCCCAGAAAACGGACTCTTCCATAAAACGGATTCCCACTTACATCAAGACTAAATGATATTGGAACTGTAGTACCGGCAAGTATATCGGGTGCATTTGTTGCTAAACATTGTCCGCCTGTAACTTGATAACCATCATTTACGGCATCTAAGTAAATTTTACTGCCATCTGGAGCAATACCTGTCACATTCCAGTTCCAATTTCTGTTATATTGAAGTCCAGAGTGTGAGTTATTTGGTAGCTCCGTACCGGCTCTTAAACCCCTAATTTCACAATTTGAAAGATTTACTTCCCAGGCTCCGGGTCTGCCATTATCCATTCTACCTGCAATAATATAATCAACCTGACTAAAATTATCAAAAGTTAGTGGTTGAATATCAACTATACTGTCCAATTCTGATGGAATGTCACCCGGTCCAAATGTACATGTTCCTATTACAAGTGGCGTAGTTATTTGGGCATTTACTGAAATTGAACAAATAAAAAATGCAAGTATCAAATAAAACTTTTTAAAACCCTTATGTAACTTTGTCATTTTGTTCTATTTTTATTCTGTTTATACTATTCTGCTTAAGATAACTTTGAATTTTATTAAAAGCAAGAAAACTTTCAACAAAATTATCATTTTTCTTTATTATAAATACTAAATAACCTGAATTTAATAATTTAAATTAGATTTATTTTCAATAAATCCCCTAAAACCCTTTTTAGCTTTACTTTTAATCATAATTATTTTTTAAGCATATACGCTTTCGTTCCACTAATGAGTATTCATTTTTTACTAATTCTTGTTTGTACATAAAAAAAAGCGGCTACCCTTTTTAGGATA
>REEL01000079.1 GCA_007695095.1 Chitinophagaceae bacterium
AAAGAAGAAGTAAAAGCAGATAAAAAACCGGAAGAAGAAAAAGAAGTCAAAAAGGAAGAAGAAAAAAAATCGGGAAGAGGCAACGAACTTAAGCTCAAGGTCGTTGGAACAGTAGATTTGGAAGCTAAAGAAAAAGAAAAGAAAGAAAGAGGAGAAAAAGCCAGAAAAGAAGCAGCAGATAAGAAAACCTCTGATGAAGATAAAGCAAAGGAAGTTGCTGCTAAGAAAGAAGAGAGTGCGAAGCAAGAAGAGAAGAAAGTAAAAGATCCTGAAAAGGAAGCAAAAGATAAAGAAGAATCTAAAAAAGATGCTCCTAAAGAAAGGGAAAAAGAAGTTATAGATAAGCATGAAACTCAGAGAGTTACCTTAACCGGCCCAAAGCTTATTCGTACGGTTGATCTTAAAGGTTTTGAAAAACCAAAAAAATCAGAAACCCAGAAAACGGATAGTAGTAAAGAAGACGACATTCAGAAAAGAAAAAGAAAGAGAAAGAGATTATCTCGTCCGGTAAAACCAACAGATCCATCTAAAAAGCCGGCAAGTGGAACGGGCGCTTCGGGAAGATTTTCCAGAGATGATAAAAGGGCACCAAAAAGAGGTTCAAAAGATGATGCGCAACCACAGGTTTCTGAAAAAGAAATTGAACAAAAAATAAAAGATACTATAGCCAAAATTACCGGAGGCGGAAAAGGCAAAACTTCACGTAGTAAACTTAGGAAGCAAAAAAGAGAGTCTAAAGTTGAGGATGAATCTCAGGAAGAAACAACAATAAAAAAATTAGAAGTTACTGAGTTTATATCGGTAAGTGAGCTTGCAAGCATTATGGATGCGAATGTAGGCGAAGTAATAAAGACTTGTCTGGATATGGGAATCATTGTTTCTATCAACCAACGTTTGGATGCGGAGGTGATAGAGCTGGTAGCTGATGAGTTTGGATTCGATGTCAAATTTATTGATGTTACTGAAAAACAAGAAGTTGTTGTAGAAGAAGAGGATGATCCTAAAGATCTTGAAGAGAGAGCTCCAATTGTAACAATTATGGGTCACGTTGATCATGGTAAAACATCTTTACTGGATTTTGTGAGAAAAGAAAACGTTGTTGCAGGTGAAGCAGGTGGTATTACTCAGCATATCGGTGCTTATGAAGTTTATACACAATCAGGTAAGAAAGTAGTATTTTTGGATACACCCGGCCACGAAGCCTTTACGGCAATGCGTGCAAGAGGTGCCAAGGCAACTGACATCGCTGTTATTTTGATAGCTGCGGATGATAGTGTGATGCCTCAAACCAAGGAAGCTATCAGTCATGCTCAGGCAGCCGGAGTTCCTATGATATTTGCAATAAATAAAATTGATAAACCCAACGCAGCTCCCGACAAGATTAGAGAGCAACTGTCAGCCATGAATTTATTGGTTGAAGATTGGGGAGGAAAATATCAATCACAGGAAATTTCTGCTAAAAACGGATTAAACATTGATATTTTATTGGAAAAAATCCTCCTTGAAGCGGAAATGCTTGACTTAAAAGCCAACCCTAACAAGAAAGGAAAGGGTATAGTTATAGAAGCAACTCTTGACAAAGGACGTGGTTATACAGCCACTATTTTAGCACAGGAAGGTCAGCTTAATATAGGAGATAATATCGTTTGCGGACCTTATTATGGTAAGATTAAAGCTATGTTTAATGAGAGGGGGGAAAAGAGAAAAAATATCGGACCATCAACCCCAATCCAAATTTTAGGACTAAACGGAGCTCCTCAGGCAGGAGAAATTATAAAAGTTGTTGAATCTGATCAGGAAGCAAAAGGCATAGCTCAAAAACGCATTCAGATTGAACGTGAACAGGGACTTAGAACGAAAAAGCATATTACCCTTGATGAAATTGGAAGAAGATTAGCTTTAGGTACGTTTAAAGAATTGAATGTTATTATAAAAGGCGATGTGGATGGTTCTATTGAAGCACTGGCAGATGCTCTATTGAAACTTTCAACTACCGAAATTCAAGTTAACATCGTTCATAAAGCTGTTGGTGCCATAACTGAAAGTGATGTGTTGCTTGCAACAGCTTCTGATGCTGTAATTATTGGTTTTCAGGTAAGACCTTCGGTAGAAGCAAGAAAGCTTGCAGAAAAAGAAAACTTAGACCTTAGGCTCTATTCAGTAATTTATGATGCAATAGATGAAGTGAAAACTGCCATGGAAGGTATGTTGGAACCGAAAATTGAGGAAAGTATCAAAGGTACTGCAGATGTCAAGGAGGTATTCAAAATCACTAAAGTTGGAACCGTTGCAGGTTGTGTTGTATCAGACGGTAAAATTTACAGAGGTAACAAGCTTCGTTTAATTAGAGATGGTATTGTTATTTACAGTGGAGAAATGCTTGCCTTGAAGCGCTTTAAAGATGATGTAAAAGAAGTCTTTAGCGGTCAGGAGTGTGGACTGAGTATTAAAGACTATAACGATATCAAAGTTGGTGACGTACTGGAAGCCTTTGAAGAAAAAGAGGTGAAAAGAAAGCTGTAATCAATAAATTTGCTTTTGAAAAAAATATTTAGCAGGTATTCAAATAGATATATTGACAGTTTTCCTATTATATTTGCTGCTGTTTTACCATTCCATCAACTCTTAGGTTCTTTTCCGGTATCATCTTACTTGATTGCCCTACTGTTAGTATTACTTCCTTACAAGATATTTATTCAGCATCAGGACTTATCGAAGAGTTATATTAAAAGGTGTATGCCACAGATACTTTTAGTAACTCTTTTTATTATAAGTCTTTTATGGTCTCGAAATATAAGCTATGGTATAGACAAAATTGTATTATATCTGCCCTTTCTAATTTTTCCACTATATTTTTCAATAAAACCGGATTTTAAATTTAAAAAAGTAAAATCTGCTTTTGTAATATCTAACTTTACAGCAATTGTGTATTGTTTTCTTTTCACAGCAGTAATATATTTTTACAATGAGGACTCTACAATAAGGCAGTTTCAATATTCAGCACTTTCAGCCCCTCTTAGCTTACACCCCACATATTTTTCATTCTACATCATCACGGCGGCACTTTTCATTTACTATAGTATTTATAAAGCAGGGGTTAACAGAAAAAGAGCTGTTATCTCTTTGGCTTTATTATTTCTCTTTTTAGTTTTTATCATTCTACTATCTTCCAGAGTAGCTATATTAATAGGTGTTCCTTTGTTTATTTACTTTTTTTACAAAATTTGTAATGTACTTTTTAGTAAAACAGTTGCAAATACCGGCCTAGTCATTTTATTTGTAATTGTTTTAGTTGCAGTTTTTTCAGCTCCGACAACATTTGATCGACTTAGTGAGGCAACAAATGTATTAATAGGTGAAGAAGATATTTCAGATGCCCGGTCTTTAAGCAATAGAAAAACTTCATGGTCTGCTGCTGTTCATATTATTTCTTCACATCCTTTTTTAGGTATCGGGATAGGTGATATGGGTGATATGATGAATGAAAGATATTTGGAAAAAAACAGGGAGGATTTGGCGTCAAGAAGTTTAAATACACACAATCAGTTTCTTCAGTCCGGCTTAGCTATCGGACTGTCGGCAATAATAATTCTCTTTTGGTTAATTATCAAAAACGTAAAATATGCCTTTAAGAGAAAGGCGTACTATTTTTTAATATGGACATTAACATTAACAGCTGTAATGCTTACAGAGTCTATTTTTGAAACACAAGCCGGGGTCTTATTTATCGCCTTTTTCTTGGCGATGTTTATTTATAAATTATTTCAGGAAGAGGAAATTGAAAAGGCTGAATTAAACAGCGAAACTTTCACCACAGGCACATGAGCGGGAAGCGTTCGGATTATTGAAGTAAAAACCTTTTCCTTCAATTCCATCAGAAAAGTCCAGTGTGGTGTTACATATATATAAGAAGCTTTTCAAGTCTGTAACTAATTTAATGCCATTATTTTCGAAGACCTGATCGTCTGCCTTTAAATTATTATCGAACTTCATATCGTAAGAAAAACCACTGCATCCACCACTAACCACTTCGACTCTAACAAAATGTTCGGATCCCATTTTCTCTTTTTTCTTAATCTCTTCTATTTTAGTTTTCGCTTTTTCTGATACAAATAGCATGAATGATATTTTTTTAATAAACCAAGAACGTATTCAAATGGTTCAAATTATTTATTTAGTATGGTAAACTCAACTCTTCTGTTCATTTGTCTTCCTTCCTCAGTATCATTTGTAGCCACAGGCTTATTTTTACCGTAACCTTTGCTTTCTATTCTGCCCAGAGGTATACCGTTTTCTCTTAGATAGTTTTTAACGGCTGCGGCTCTGTCTTCAGAAAGCTTGAGATTAAACGAATCTGAACCTACATTATCGGTATGTCCGGATATTTTGATAATAACTTTTGGGTTTTCGCTTAAAAACCGGATAATTCTATTTAGCTCAGGAAAAGATTCACTTCTGAGTGATGCTTTTGCAAAATCAAAAAAGATGTTATTTAGTCTAACGATTTGTCCAACTTCTATAGGCACCATCATCAAATCTCTTTCTAATTCACGGTAAGAGTCCACTTCTGTCAAATCTAAGTTATCTGATACAGATAAAAAGCCCGGCACTTCTGCCAGTATACCATAATTTTTACCATATGGAAGTACTATTTGAAATCGACCGCTTCCCGGGCTGCTGCTCGCTATACCGCTTTCTGTACCTTCCGGTAAAGTTTCATATGAAATTCTTGCCTCTAATGGTTCTCCGGTTTTGGCGTTTATTACCCTGCCCGAAAAAACAACTACCGGATCCGGCTGATGTTCCTTAGTCAGCTTCACACGCACTATATCACCTCCGCCATAAGAATCCTGATAAGAAACCATATAAGCATATTCACCTTTTGCATCTATTGAATAGTATCCATCCCATTCAGGAGTGTTAATCGGCGGACCTAAATTCACAGGTTCAGACCACTTTTGCCAGGTATCGTCTAATCTGCGGGTTCTGTAGATATCACTCGAGCCTAAACCTTCAGGTCTGTCACTGGCAAAATAAAGTGTAACGCCATCAGAAGCTAAAAAAGGAGCAGTTTCATTATAGTTTGTGTTCACTTTACCCCCTAAAGCTATGGGTTCAGACCAAATTCCTTCTTCCGATTCTAAAAAACTTACGTACAGATTGTTTTTTACGCCATTTCTTCTTTCGCTGAAGTCTATGAGCAATACTCTGTTGTCATTACTTAAAAAAGCACCTTGAAAAATCCCCCGGTTCATTCTTTGGAAGTTTCTTATAAAAACCTGTTTAGGCTCTGACCAGCCACTACTAGTTTTTCTAACAAAAGAAAAACCTCTTCCGGTATAATTTCCTCTTTCATAAGCACCGTTAATCAATAAAGTATTTCCATCCGGGGTAACGCTGATTACACTATTATAACGCGCTTTGTTAAAAGGAGCATCTTTTCTCTCAGCTTTTGACCATTCCCCATTTTCATCCATTCGGCTTACCCAAATATCCTGACTCCACTGTTCGGGATCCGGGCTTCCATCCGGACTAAATTTACTATCGGGATGGTTTGAACGAACAAAATATAAAGTTCTTCCATCGGGGGAAATGACAGGAGCCAACTCATCATATTGAGAGTTAATGTTTTGTCCCAGATTCTCGATTCCATATATTGACTCTTCCGGCTTTTCATCAGCATGAACTATATGCTGTAAAACAAAAAAGAAAAGAAAAACCCCGAAATATATTTTTTTACAATCAAAAAAACACATGCTCTATTAAAATTTAATCCTTACAAAAATACAACATACAAACATATAAAAAGCTATTTAGGAAAATCTGCCGCTTTTAAAAAGTTTATCATTGACAAAAAATAAGTACTCAGTAGTTTCATTTCATTCACGAACAAACAACAGACTTGTTGTTTGTTAAGAAAATTATTATTATTATTGAAGGATGAAAAAATTATATTTTTTACTGATAACCTGTGTATTCTACATATTTATTTCTGGAATTATTACAGAGAACGTTTATGCTCAGGATAATAATTTTGTGAAATTACCAAATGCTTTTTCTCCAAATGGGGATAATATCAATGATGTTTGGGTTTGGGAGGCTGAACAAATTGAAATGTTTCAAATCCATATTTATGACCGATGGGGGAAACTTATATTCCGTTCTTCTGATATAGATCAGGGTTGGGATGGCAATGATATGAGCGGAAATCCCGTGGCACTTGACACATATATTTATTACATAGAAGGTAGAAAAGCCGGCCATGGAAATTTCTTACAAAAAGGTTCTGTACTTCTTTTACGTTAATTTGTTTTTATGAAAAAGGTATTTTCTGTTCTATTTTTTTCCTTTTTGTTTTTTAGTTTACGTTCGCAGGACTTACACTTTAGTCAGGCAATAAATACACCCGTTTTTACGAATCCTGCCTTTACGGGTCTTTACGATGGAGAAGTAAGGGTTGGGTTAATTTACCGTGACCAATGGCAAAGCATATCGGGTTTTAGAACATTTGGGGCAGCTACAGACCTTAGAATAATTGGTGCTCAAAGAGGCAATCGTTTCTTTTGGTCGGGGATTGGCTTGTATGTATTAACAGATCAGGGAGGAGGAGGACTTTTAAATACAACAAAGGTTGGAGCTAGCTTAGGGCTTCACTTTAGTGCTTCCGACAATACTTTAATAAGTCTGGGTTTTCAGGCAGGAAATACTCAGCGGAGTGTTAACTTCAGTGATTTGACATTTAGCACACAATCAACAGGTAATGGCTTTGATCCGGGGATTCAGTCACTGGAACCGCCACAGGGGTTTACCAATATTTCTTATTTAGAGTATAATGCCGGGATTAACCTAAGGCAGGTTATTCAAAATGATCAATTTGCTTTTAATATCGGAGGGTCTGTGTTCAGGTTTAATAATCCAACTGAATCTTTTTATTCGGATTTTGAAGGAAAGGAAATCAGTGAAAGGCAATTCGGTTTTAACGGACTTTTAGGATTCGAAATCAGCCCTACAGAAAATTTTGATATAATTCCTTTTTTCATGTACAGACAACAAGATATGTACAGTCAAATTTTAGGGATGCTAATTTTTCAAATTCATATTCAAAATTTTATACTTGCTCCGGGAAGCGCTTACAGACATGAAGATGCTGTAATACCTTATATGGGTTTCTATTATAGAAATGCTAAGCTCGGTATTAGTTATGATATAAATATTTCAGAGCTTTCAACGGCTAGTAATATGCAGGGAGGTCCCGAAATTTCACTTTCCTATACAGCAAATCTCGAAGATTTTGGGATAAATACGCGCCGTTCCGGAATCAGACAGGTGCCATGCCCTAAATGGTAGTTAAAATTTAGTTTTTTTTGAAGCAAGGTAATTTTTAAAACCGAATCTGCGTTTGTCCATTAAGTTTTCCCCTTACTGCTAAAAAAATTGCAGGAAAACCTTAATTTCGTTAAATACATAATGTAAAACCCTAAAAATACTCATATGAGAAATCTTTTCCGCTTAATAATAATAAGTACAGTATTTACTTTATTTCAGTTTGCCCAACCTTCTCAGGCCTATGGTTTTGAAGGAGTTTTTAATATGAATATTAAACATTCGGATGATAAAACACCGAAAAGTCTTCATGATTTGACCTTTTATTTAAAAGACACTCGCGGTAAACTCGAAATGAAAAATGAACAAGGTGTTGTTGCAGCATCTGTGATTTGGAATACAGCAAAAGATGAAATCATGATACTGACAGATCAGGATGGTCAGAAAATGGCGTTAAAGGCCAGCTTTTCTATGTGGAATATGATGCAGGATCAGTTAGTTTCAATGGCGGATTATGATATGCCGGGAGACGAAGAGGATTTTAAATGGCGCAAAACCAACGAAAGAAAGATCATAGATGGTGTCAATTGTGTAAAGCATATTGGTGAAAGTGATGAGTATAAAATGGAAGCATGGGTCACTTCTGAAATGAGGTTTCCTCAGGAAGCACTTGCACCCTTTATAAATTCAATGCCGGCACTTGCAAACTTTCAGGGTTTGGATGATGGTTTTATGAAACAAGCCAGAGTAATTGGAAAAAAAGACAATACTGTTTTAGACATTAACAATTCTGTTAAGAGAGAGGAAGTTGCTGAAGATAAATTAAGTACACCAAGAGGTTATATGGTGATGGATATCGGCAGAATGTTACAACAAATGTCTGAGATGGATGAGGAAACCAGCAAGAGGTTCTTTGAACAAATGTTTCAGGGTAGATAAAAGTGGTTAATCACTTTTTAGAAATAATTTCGGTATCCAAAGTGAATTTTGCCATTTCTGAATTCAATCGGATTCTCAAGTTGGCGACCGAGAGCGTAACTTACTCCGAATATACCGGCTGCCGTTTCAAAGGTTAGTCCGGCACCGAAACCAAAGGGGTAATCTCTTTTAAAAGGGTCTTCCCGTAAGGGGTTTTCTAAAAAAGCGCCGTCTGCAAAGAGGTAAGCATAGGAATTCGTCTCAAGAATATATCTAAGTTCAAGTGTAAACAAATGGTAGTTTGAAGTAAAAATCGAAGCTTCATCAAAGCCTCTGAGTATTCTGTTTCCTCCGATTATAAAAAGCTCGTTTTCCAGCAGGTCGTCATTGGAAAAGATTACTCCTCCCCTCATACCGGTTTTTATTACAAATCTGTGTGCCGGGTTCCAAAACCTTCTTAGATGATACTTTATGCGATAGTTAATGGTAGCATCTTCTTTGTCACTGTATAAAAATTCAAAGTTTTCCCCCGGGTTTTCCGGATCATTAATATTTACTATGGTATTATTTCTGACAATATTTCTAAGTCCTATTGCACCTTCTAAAAAAGAAGCCCACCCTCTGGTCGGATTAAACCGATAATCAAGAGCCTCATAGTTAAGTTTTAAACCATAAATATTTTCACTTCTGTCAAGCCGGGAAGGCAAACTCCTGCTTTGCAGTATTTGCTGTGTATCAACACTTAGAATATTGGTTGAGCTATTCCTTACAAAAGCCTCTAAATAGTTATTCCCACCCATTAAATACTGAATTCCGAGTTCCCGATGCAAATCAAGGTATAAAGTATCTCTTTTGTACAACTCAAATTCAACATCTATACCGAAAGGAAGTCCCAGCAAATATGGATATTGAAAATGAACTTCGAGATTTTGTGTGCGAGCCTGCAAACGTTGCCAGTCAAGGTATAACCGGCTTCCCCTTCCAAAAGGATTCATCAGCTCCAGGTTTGCTTCTCCGGTGATTACCGCCCTGCCGGTGATTTCGTTATTCGGTAAAACACCAACCAGAAAATTAAACCTACTGGCATTTCTGTTTCTTAACTGCAATACAAGTCGCGCTTTTTCATTAGTAAAAAAAACAACCGGCTCACTTATTATTTCGATAAAAGGCAGATCCCGTAACCTTCGGCCTACTTGTTTAACAGCTCTTTCGTCATAAACTCTGCCCTCTTTGATATTTAGGTAGTTGCTCAAATAGTTTTTGTGTATTCTGGGTTCGCCCAGTAGTTCTATGGTATCGTATAAAATGAGATTGTTTTTTTCATAAATCAGCTGTGCAGAAATGGAATTATTTTCTATTTCTACACTATCGAGTTTTACTTTTGCAAAAGGATATCCGTTTTGTTCACTAAAACGAAGTATTCTGTCAATCAGTCGTTGAAAACGGGCCGGATTGAATACATTATCTTCAAACTGATGCTCCCGTATTCTTAGATTACTCATCAGAAAAGGATCTGTTTCATCAAAGGATAACTTAATCCATTTGAAGGTTTCTCCGGATATAAAAACCACACTTGCCGTATCATCTTCAACCGTAAAATCATCAAAGGTAGCGGTAAGATAACCATCACCGTAAAAGTCGGATAAGCTCCTGCTTAGCGCTTGCTTCAGTAAGTTAATATGTTGGTAAGACTTTTCTAAATTTAAATCATCAGGGCTTACTGAATGACCTTCTTCATTAAGAATCTTCAGGTAAACTCTATCATTTGCTTTCGTAAATGAAGCGGAGCAGAAAAACAGTAGAAAAAAAATAAAAAAAAATAATTTATACAATTGCCCATGATTTAGGATGCGAACAACATAACGAGAAACAGCTTGTTATGATGCTTTATTATTAATTTTTTTATCGGCTTTTTTTAATTCTTCATCTATTTGTCCGTTAAGAGTATGCCAAAACATAACAAAGTCGGATCCCAGGCTGTAAAGTGGATAAGTAAAAGTTGCAGGTTTATTTTTTTCAAAGAAAAAGTGACCGACCCAGGCAAAGCCGTAACCTACAAAAGGCAGTAATATCAAAAGCCAGTAATTGGAAAAAATAAATGCAGAAAACAAAAGCACAAAAAACAGCAAAGTGCCTGTAAAATGAAGTTCCCTGCAAACAGAATCTGAATGTTCCGTAAGGTAATAGGGGTAGAATTCCCAAAAACTTTTATATTTTTTTTCTTCACCCATCAACACTAATTTACAAAAAACTTATTTATTTTTCTCTTTTTCTATTTCCTTCTGTCTCTCTATTTCTTTTTCTTTATCTCTTTCTATTGATTTTATTTTTTTCATGTCGTTATCGAAATCATCATGGAATGTTTGATTCCAGAGTTTTGCCCCATCTCTATATGCAGTTAATCCAATAACATGAGCAGCGACGGAAAGCGAGAATAAAAGAAAGAGTATCAGTCCGAAGACTTTTAGCATGATAATGGTATCATTAAAATGTATCACCACTGCTGTCATAATCGCCCCAACACCCATAGTAACGGCTTTAGTCACAACAGACATGCGTGTATAAGTATCCGGCATAGTAAGAATTCCAAGTCCGGCAATAGAAATAAAGCCAACACCGATTAGTACCAGTAAAAGAATTAAAATTTCAGCGACTACTATCATCTCCGGATCCTTTGTTGATATAAAATGAGAAAGCTATGGCACCGATAAAGACAACCAAAGACAAAATTAAAACTACATCTATATAAGCTTTATTATTTGAAACCATTGAGAAGACACCTAAAAAGCCGATTACCATACAAGTTAGAACATCAAATGCAGTTACTCTGTCTGCAAGATGAGGACCTCTAATGAGTCGTATTATTACAAAAATAGAGGTAATCGCCATTAGCAACATGAAAATAACAAGTATGATTTCAAAATAGGTCATATTCTAATCGGATAGTTCTTTTAGTTTATCTACAAAATTTTCATTGATTTCCTCTCTTGCATCATTTAAAACATCTTCAACAGAGTTAACTTCAGAGCGTTTTTTTCTGAAATACATTTCATGAATATACATAGAGTATTTGGTTTCTGTATCTATTTTTTCTGCATCCGGTAAAAAGTTTTCTCTTACAATCAGGCATAGGGTTCCCGGAGTAAAAGTAATTAGAATGCCAAGAGCTACTATATCTCTTTCTTTTTCGAAATCTAAATCTAATCGCATTAGTGCAGGACGGGTTTTTATATCCGTAACGTTAATTACATCTTTGGCAACCCGGATATTTGAAATAATTACTTGTTTTAGAATAACGACCAAAAACCTTAAAAAAACAGGTATTTTATAGAAATAACGGGGACTGTAGAAATATGCAGGCAGATAAATCGCTAAAAAACTGAAAAAAAATACAATTAAAAAAACCAAAGGTTTTGTCAAATCCCAGGGAGCGCTTTCACCTACAAAATAAGTTAAGTTTAGCGCCAGAATTATATTTAATATCAGTAATTGCATTTAGTTTGCAGGTTTAGTTACATTTTCAAAATAAATAGCCGGATTCGAAATTTGTTCAGCTGCTTTTGCAGATACCTGATACAATGGTTCAGCATATAGTCCGATAAATAAAACAACAACAGTTAAAATAATCAGCGGTACCCACATTTTAGTCAATCCGTTTACAGGCATAGTGACTAACGGTTCTTCTGTTTCATCTATTTTGTTCTTAAATACAGGCAACTTCTTCCAGAAGACTTCATTCCATATTTTTGTCATGGAATAAAGGGTAAACAAAGATACACCTAAAGATACAGCAATTATAAAGTATTGTTCAGCTTCAAGTCCGGCCTTAACCAGAATAAACTTTCCCCAAAACCCTGAAAAAGGCGGTAATCCGGCTAATGACATAGCCAATATAAAAAAGACGATGGACAGCCATGGGTTTTTTAAATAAAAGCCACCCAGCTTTTTTAAGTCATAGGTATTATTGTATTTATAAACTATCCCGGCAACTAAAAAAAGTGAAGACTTTACCAAAATGTTGTGAACAATAAAAAAAACAACCCCCGTAAAAGCCAAAGGGGTAAAAATGGCTAAACCCATGAGCATGTACCCAATCTGACTAATTATATGAAAGGATAGTAAACGCCTGAATTCAAACTGTACTGCGGCTCCCAGTACCCCGACAACCATAGTTAAGCCACTTATGGTCAAAATGATTGTTTTCGTAAAAATCGGGTCATGCGTAAAAATCAGAGTAAATACTCTAACCATCGCATAGATGCCTACTTTTGTTAATAAACCTGCAAAAATTGCTGAAATTGCTATCGGCGGGGTGTGATAGGATGCAGGAAGCCAAAAGAACAGAGGGAAGACCGCAGCTTTAATTCCAAAGGACACAAAAAAGAAAACTCCGGCTAATGAAAGCCTTCCCGGAGCATCTATATTTATAGCCTTTTGGTGTAAATCTGCAAAATTTAAACTTCCGGTGATGCTGTATATGGTTCCAACTCCTGCCAAAAAAATAGCAGAAGCTATAAAGTTTAAGGTTACATACTTAATGGCTCCTTCCAGCTGGTCTCTTTTTCCACCCAAAGCCAATAAGACAAAAGAAGAAATCAGCATGATTTCAAACCATACATAAAGGTTAAAAATGTCTGTAGTTAAAAATGCTCCAATGATACCAAATATGAGAAAGTGCCACAAAGCAAAAAATCCGTAGCTTTTCCGGTTTTCATCCATAGCGGAAGATGCATACATAACCGCACAGGCGCTTAAGAGCGTCGAGGTAAGGATTAAAATTACACTGAAGTAATCTGCGGCAAAGAGAATTCCAAAGGGAAACTGCCACCCCCCCAAGCCTACTACTACATAATCATGGATAGTGACCTGATGAAACAGAAGAATTGCAGAAGCAAAAGTAAGTATACTTCCGACTGTTGAAATGTAATTCTGAACATTGGGCTTGCCCCAAAAAATTAAACAACTGATAGCTGTTAATAAGGGCAGGAATAATGTTGTTAATAAAACTATATAATCCATTAGCAAACTCTTTGTTCGAGTGGTGCAAATTTCTTAAATTATTACCAAACTTTTTGATTATTCCGTAAAATCAGCTAAAACTTAAATTTATTTTTAAATACTTAGACTTTTGTCCATATCCGGGTATTCAGATTAAACTCCTCTACAACAGATATTGCCAGATATAAATCCTCATAATATTCCTTGATATGGTCAATGTTAACCAGTGAGCTGAAAAGGGATGGTTCAAACAAATCTTTGCTCATGCTGATGGCGATATTAATACTTGCATTTGTAAAAGAAATGCTAAAAGGCCTCCTGGGATTTTGTTCCCGAAAGTCTTTAATATACTGCATCATGGAAGGAGTTAGCAGGTAGAAAGCTTCTGTTCTTACGGAAGCATATACATTAAAAGCTTTATTGAACTCAACATCCTCCATTTTTACCGAAGATGGTCTGGAAATAGATTGTGATAATCGACTCAGTCCCGAAAAAATACCCATTGAGCTATTGGGCATAACAAAAGTTTCTCCCTCAAAATTTTTATTAAAATCCGCAATTAAAAACAAGCCTTTAAAAATAGTGGAATAAGTAGTGCGACCCTTACTGTCAGTTCGTTTTTGCTGAGCAAACACTTCCGAGAACCGAATTGCCGTTTTGTCTATTTTGCCCCAGACTAAATCATCTCCCTTATATTTATTCGGATAGGTGCTAAAAAGTTTACTGTTAATAAAGTCGTTTTTAGGGATGCTTCTAGCCGGGTCATATTGAAGAGTGCTGTCAATAAAGTGAATAAGCTTTCTTACTATATCATTTTTAAAGCTTTTTTTCAGTTTATTGAATATCGGAACGGTTGCTATCGCCATTGCAATTATCCCTATAAATATAATCCCGAAAATGACAATAGCCTCAGCATAGCCCAAAACCAAAACCAATAAAATAAGTCCTATAATGCTTAAAAAAATGCGTAACCCCCGGCTGAATATTTTTTTTCTTTTAGCTTCCAGTTTTTCCAGATCAGCTTTTAAATCCTGTTCATAGAAATTTTCGAACTCCTGAATATTTTTCATACACTTAACTTTTTAAATGTTTTAAGGCTTCTTTTCGACTTAAGTTACTAAGTTCAACTTTTTCACAAAATTGAACAACCCATGTAGGGTTTGTTTTGGCATATTCTCTTAAAACCCAACCAATTGCTTTTCGAATAAAAAACTCTTTGGAATGCTGATGCCTCAAAATATATTTTTCAAGCAGCTCAGTGTTTGTGGATTCCTTATACTTTAGTTGAAAAAGTATGCTGCTTCTTTGCAACCAGATGTTATTACTTTTATTCCAATTTCCGGTTTTTTCTGTTATCAGTGCAGGAAATTTTTTAAAAAAAGATCCGCTTAAATTGCTACTCAGGTAATCAACAGTGTCCCACCATGAGCGGTTTGTAATCATAAACTCTATAGATCTTAAACTGTTTTCAGTCCAATTCTTTTCCATTTTTTTCATAATTTCCATAGCAAAATAGTGACATTCACGCTGGGGCAATTCGAATAGTGATTCGATAACCTGTTCTGTGTCATCTAATTCAGGAAGTCCGTGTTGTTTGATAAAAGCTCTGTCAAGCTTTCTTCTATCGGGGTGTCTGATTCCAAAAAAATCAAAATGGTTTCTCATGTATTTAGACATACTTTCTGCCTGAATAGGATGCCGGTGTTTTTCATAAAAGGCTGCTAATGTATTTGCATAGTAGTGCATGAGCATATCTATTAGAAGTAACTATTTTAGTATTAAGAAAAACCTTAAGCAGGAAAAAAAATCATCCTGCAAAAAAAATCATTTTAGTTGGTAAATAGATTTCAGATTTCTTCCATAACCATCATAATCCAATCCGTAACCTACTACGAAACGATTTGGAATTTCAAAACCGATATAGTCCGCTTTTATATCCACTTGTAAAGACTCTGGTTTAATCAAAAGGCTGCAAATTGAGATACTTTTCGGTTCATTTGCTTTAATAACCGGTAAAAACTTTTTAAGAGTAAAGCCTGTGTCTATAATATCTTCTATAATAATTACGTGCCTGTCTTTTACGTTTGTATCCAGACCAAGTAGTGTCAAAACCTTACCACTGGATTGTGTGCCTATGTATGAGGCTAATTTTACAAAAGTGATTTCAGAGTTAATATGCAACTGCTTCATCAGGTCCGCGGCAAACATAAAAGAGCCATTTAAAACAGCAATGAAAACCGGATTTTTATCCTTAAAGTCTTCAGAAAGTTGCACTGCAATATTTTTAACTCTTGCTAATATAGTTTCTTCAGATAAGTAAGGAATAAATTCTTTATCTTTTACTTGTATGGACAGTTTTTCATTACTCATTATTCTTTTATCCTGATTTGTTTTCCAACGCTGAGGTTGTCAGACTGAAGGTTATTCCATTGCCTGATTTGGTTTACGGTTACATTATATTTTCGAGATATAGAAAACAGGGTTTCGCCGCGCTCAACGGTATGATATTTATTTGTATCCTGATTTGTTTGAGTAGGCGTTGCAGTTCTTTCTGAAGTAACTTCTTTATGACCAACTACTAAACGCTGCCCTACGGAAAGAGCATTATTTGACAAGTTGTTCCATTTATTCAGGTTTTCAACACTGACATTATACTTTCTTGAAATAGCAAAAAGTGTTTCGCCTGCCGTCACGGTATGCGTAATTTTTTCAGTGACGGTAGTCGTTTCTGTTGCCGGTCTGCTTTGCTGTGTTTGATGTTGCGTTTGAGTTTGAGGCTCAGCAGCGGATTCAGCCTTTTTAGAAATAACTAATCTGTCTCCCGGGCTAATCGAGGCACCATCTAATCGATTTAGTGCTTGTAATTCATTAACGGGAACATCATACTTTCTTGAAATGGCAAAAAGCGTTTCTCCGGCAGCCACAACGTGATAAACAGTTTCCTTTTGCTCATCCGACGTAGCACTTGATTGCGTTTCATCCTGAGGAATTCTCGGACCGGGCTGGCTTTCAACCAAATCTTCCAGGTTTTCATCGGACATGGTAACCTCTTCAAGCTCTTCTTCAATATGGCTTTCCGTATCTTCAACAGTGGTTTCAGGAGCGGCAGCTTCCACTCTTTCTTCGTTCACCGAAGAGGAAATAACCTCTCTTTTATCTGTTTGATCCGGTTCAGTAATACTAATAAATATTTCAGGTCTTCTCTCTTCTCTTGCCAAAGGTTTATCCTTAATTTTTTCTTCGGCCTTTTCAGCAGTAAGCTGTATTTGTTTAACCTCTTCTTCTGTTCTTAGTTTAGGTGTTTCATGTCTTCTTCCTCTTAAAACCAATCGTTCGCCCGTTGCGGCCTCATCCCCTTCGTCCATTCTATTTCTCCTTAACAAGCGGTTTAAACGAATACCTTGCTTTTGAGAAATGCTCCACATGTCTTCATTATCTTTGACTATATGAAAGCGGTCATTGCCTCTTCTTCTTTTAGGTTGCAGATAAACCCTTTCTCCTGCATTTAAAGAGTACTCATCATCAGAACTTAAATCATTATATCTCAAAAGCCTGTTAAGCCTTACCCCATGAGCCATTGCAATATCAAAATAGGTTTCCCCGGCTTGCGCAACTACAGTTTTAATATTATTGAAGGTGAATATTTGGTCTGCATAATCCTCTATAGTTTTAGAGCGATCCGTTTCCGATGCCTGTAATCTGGTGGTTCCTTCACTATCTAGCAGGTGCAAATTTCTTTCTTCTATAAGACGGATTAACAAATTTGCATAATTGGGGTTGGTTGCGTAACCGGCTCTTTGAAGACCTCTGGCCCAGTTTTTATAATCTTTTGGACTTAAATCAAACAGAAAAGAATAGCGTGGTCGAGTGGTTAAAAACTCACTATGGTCTTTAAAAGAATCTTCTACTCTTCTGTATTTTCGGAAACATTCATTTGCTTCGTCATCATCCATTCTGACAGATGGACCGGTCCACCCAACATGGCACTTTATTCCAAAATGATTGTTTGCTGTTGTTGCAAGCTGGCTGTTACCAAAACCGGATTCTAAAATAGCTTGAGCCATTTTTATACTGGCCGGAATTCCGGTTCTTTCCATTTCTTTTACTGCCAAAGGGCTGTATGTTTCAATATACTGCTCCATTGAAATACGACGCAGCTCCACCTGAGCATTTGTATACCCGGTGTTGAATAAAATAAATCCGAAAATAAAAACTTGTAAAACCTTTCTCATGTTTAGTAAACATTTTAATGTTCAAAAGTATTAAAAATAACTCTAACCGTATTGATTTATTATCACCAACAACTTACTCTATGCCCTAAATAGTATACGATTTGTAAAATTGACTAAGTAAGATTTTAGGAAAAGCTAAATTTTACAGCCTGAATCGCTTCCGGATGCAGAGATAAAGCAACGGGACAGTTTTTAGCAGCATTTTCCAGCATTTTTTTATCTTTTTCCGATAAATTTTCCCCTTTTATGTTCAAAAATACTTCAATCTTAGAAATTCGTCTTGGCTCAGCAGCCATATGTTTATGAACATCTGCTTTAATTTCTGAGACGGCTAAATCCTTTTCCTGAATTAAAATACCCATGATTGTGATCATACAGTTAGCCAGCGAAGTAGCGGCTAAGTCTGTTGGAGAGAAAGCTTCACCCTTCCCTTTGTTGTCCGTAGGTGCATCAGTCAGGATTTTGGAACCACTTTTCAGGTGCAAAGATTCGCAACGAAGGTTTTTTGTATAAGTAACCCTTGATATTAACATTTTTTTTCGGTAAAAATAAGACTTTAAATTAAGTATAAGCAGAGCAAAAACTTTTTAAGTTTATTTCTTATTTTTGAATATTGAAACAATTTTCATTTCTCTTCCGTTGTTTAATGTAATTCAGCCAATATGTTTTTAAAAAAAGGTTTTTGTTCGGCTATATTTTTTTTAATTATCCCTTTTTTTGCATTAAGCCAAAGCCGGGGTAATCCAACCGAGATTTTGTATAATAACGAAAGAAGCGGAGGAGCATCTATTTCTACAAATGGCTGGTCTGTATTTTACGAAACGGGAAAAATACAAACGATAAATTCTACAAGAATATGGTCTTTCGAGTTTGCTCAATTGAAGCATGCTAAAGAAAGAAAACAACCCGCAGAGCTTACTTTTACCGGTTCTTTTTTTGAAAACAAAAGAGATTTTTTCTATGGTAAACAAAATAACTTTTACACCTTTCGGGTAGGTTACGGCTTTAAAAGAATGTTGGGAGATCGTGCCAATAAGAGTGGGGTAAGGGTTTCTTACACTTATATGGGAGGGCTTAGCTTAGGTATCTTAAAGCCTTATTATCTTAATTTGGTTTACCAAAATAGAGACACACAAAACCGATTTGAAATAAGGCCGGAAAGGTACACCGATGAAAATGCAGCAAAGTATCTGGATTGGTTTTCAATAAGTGGAGCAAGCCCTTTTCGATATGGCCTGAATGAGATAGAGCCGGTTCCCGGAGTTTTTGGAAGAGTTGGTTTACACTTTGACTGGGCTGCGATGGATGAGTTTATTACAGCCCTAGAACTGGGTGTTAATTTGGATGTTTTCTATAAAAACATTCCAATCATGATTACTGAGGATAATAAACCTTACTTTTTAGGAGGTTATTTACAATTAAAATTTGGAAAGAGAACTAATTAATATAATGATAGAATTACCGGTAGTAAATAAAAAAGAAGAAAGAAGACAAAAGCCGAATTGGTTACGTGTAAAATTACCTACAGGCGAAAATTATAAGCATGTTCGCAAACTGGTAGACGAATATAAACTTCATACAATTTGTGAAAGCGGAAACTGTCCTAATATGGGAGAGTGCTGGGGAGCAGGTACTGCAACATTCATGATATTGGGTAATGTTTGTACGCGCTCATGCTCTTTTTGTGCAGTTGCTACAGGCAGACCAAGAGAACTTGATTATGATGAGCCAAGAAGAGTAGCGGAAGCAGTTAAACTAATGGAAGTAAAGCACTGCGTATTAACATCTATAAATGTTGATAATATTAAGCATGGAGGTGCTCCAATTTGGGCCGAAACGGTTCGGCAAATAAGGCTTTTAAGTCCGGGCACGACTATAGAAACTCTTATCCCTGACTTTAAAGGTTATGAACCCAGTATTGACATGATGATAGAAGTGATGCCGGAAGTAGTTTCTCACAATATGGAAACGGCAGAAAGACTATACAGACTGGTAAGGCCTCAGGCCAAATATCAAAGAAGCTTGAATGTTATCAAAAGGCTGAAGGATGGTGGTTGTCGAACAAAGTCAGGATTTATGCTTGGATTGGGTGAAAAAGAAGAAGAAGTTTACAAACTGATGGACGATTTACTGGAACATGGTTGCGATGTGTTAACAATTGGTCAGTATTTGCAACCCACAAAGATGCACCTGAATGTTGCAGAATATATAACTCCGGAGACATTTGCAAAATACAAGGAAATTGGTTTACAAAAAGGCTTTGATTTTGTAGAAAGCGGTCCTTTGGTCAGATCTTCCTACCATGCTGAAAGGCATTTATAGAAGACAAAATAAAAATAAAAAAATGCCGGGTTAATTTAATCCGGCATTTTTATTTAGAATGAAAGAAGTTTACTTTAATGGATATAATCAATGCTATGAATGCCAGTCCGATTGTCAAAACCTCTGTTAAAGTATCTGATAGCCTAATTCCAATTAAGCGATCAATTAAATAAGTTACATAAGAACCCGGCAGGCCTACTTCACCCATTTCCCGGAGTATGGTCCAGTGCCAGTCAGTAAGCGGACAATAGCCCCAACCATACCAGATTCCCAAAATAAACCATGAAGCAAAGGTTAAGCCCAGGACGATAAGATGAGCTTTACGCAGAGGTTTCCATATCCAGGCAAATAAATTAAACAGGATTAAAATAAAATGAAAAATCAGGAAAAAATAATCCAATACAGGATAGTAGGCTTCCATTTCATTTTGATTTAAAAAGTGCTTAAAAAAGCAATCTGAAACTATCTTCTGTGTAAAGGTACCACAGGGCCTGTTTCAGGTATAAATATCATTGCATTATATCGCAAAGGCAATACAGATGGCACATAATTTCCGAGCCGTTCTCTTTCAGGATGATAAATAACTCCAATAGCCCGGTGGCCAATTCTGTTTAGCCAATCGTTGTTTTCACTCAATTCCTCTTCCATTATGAAGTAAAAAGACTTGTTTGAAGAAATACCATTTAACAGATTTTCCAAGCTTCCTGAAATTCCTTCCGGAACATCAAAAACTCTTCTTTGCCCCTCCCATTCAGAAGCAGCCATAACCCGACCTCTGTGGGTAGAAAACCCAACGGCATATACCTTTTTAATTCCGTATTTTTCTTTACTTAAATGCCCTATATTAACCTGACCATTCAAACGCATATCTGTGGCAGATGCATCTCCAATGTGGGTGTTGTGAGCCCATACAATTCCGGCAGAATTATTACTATACTTTTCCTGGAGCCTCAGAACTGTTTCAAACATATGTACAGCGCGGGCATTCCATGACTCATCTTGACCACTTATATTGAGTCTGTAATGAGCTTCTGCAGCTTTTACTACATAAATATTTTGCATTAAATAAAAGTATTTTTCAGGATTTCCTCTCTTAAGGTCTTGTAAATTACTCTTGACAATACTGTAAACTTCACTAATTGGTCTTTCACAGGATTCTCCACCCTGAGCTACCTGACGAATATAATCCCCTACTCTGTCACGAAAATCCATAAAACATTTTAATCGCTCCTGCACCTCCGGCGATATATCCGGCTTATGAGCTCTAACTACTCTAATGATTTCTCGTGCAGATTGCTGTTCGCCATAAGCATCCATACCATAAAAGCCAATTCTTTCAGCGGGCTCTTTGTCTTTATTATAGTTTCTCAGCCACTCAACAAAATCGGCTACTTCGTTATTTGCCCACATCCACAAAGGCCAACGCTCAATTTCTCTCAATACATTACGGGCATTTCCGTCGCGGTTGGATTTATGTTTTACATAATTATTCACATCATAAAGGCTTGCCCAGTCTCCTTCTACAGCTATAAACCCATAGTTGCCGCTTTTTACAAGCTCTTTGGTAATTTCAGCCCGCCAGGAATAAAATTCGGAAGTTCCATGAGAAGCTTCGCCTAATAAAACCAGTTCTCGTTTTCCGATGTCATCAATAAGTTTTTTCAACTCATGAGTTCGTTCAAAATAAACTTTTCTTTCTTCAATTCCTTTTATTAATTCTTTGTTTTCTGATTGTACACTTAACTCTCCGCTAAAGGCGGTTTGGGAGAAAAAGACTAAGAAAAGGCCTAATAGAAATGATTTGCTGACAATAATTTTGTTCATGATTTTATTTTAATGGTTTAAAATACTAAACATTTTTGCTCAGGATTTATTCTCAAAGCTATAAAACTTTAGTTTAAGCTGAATATTTTCTTTATAAGATAAATTCATTTAAGATAAAAAAACTTTGGAAAAATTATAAAGTCATTGATTAGATTTGCATATATTGATTAAATGAACCCAAGCGAAAGGATGAAAGCGCTTTCAGAAGCATTAAGAAATAATATAGAAGGAGATATCCTTACCGACGAACTAAGTCGTAATATTTATGCAACAGATGCTTCTGTTTATAAAGAGTTGCCACTTATTGTTGCATACCCAAAACACAAAAAAGATATACAGGAAATTGTAAAACTTGCCGGCAGCTATGATACTCCTGTTATCCCCAGAAGTGGAGGAACGAGTTTAGCAGGTCAATGTGTGGGCTCCGGAATTATCCTGGATGTTTCCAGGTATATGTGTGGGATTTTAGAGGTAGATGAAACCGATAGATGGGCAAGGGTCCAGCCGGGAGTAATTCGAGATGAACTGAATTTCATTTTAAAGGAAAAAAACTTATTTTTTGGCCCTAATACCAGTACAGCCAATAGAGCTATGATAGGCGGAATGGCCGGAAATAACTCCAGTGGTTCTTATTCACTGGTTTATGGAACGACGAGAGACCATGTGATAGAATTGGAGATGGTTTTGCAAGATGGAAATCTTTATCGTTTTAAAAACATTGATTTAGAAAGCTTTAATGAAAAGTGTAATCAAAGTGATTTTGAAGGAGAACTATATCGTCATATTCACAAGCTTCTAACTGATGAAAACACCAAAGAACTTATAAGCAGAGTTTTTCCTAAAAAAAGTATTCACAGAAGAAACTCCGGCTATGCATTGGATACACTCCTGGATTCCGCTCCATTTGGAGGGAAAGAGCCCTTTAATTTTTGCAAACTTTTATGCGGCACAGAAGGTACTCTTGGAATTATAACCGAAATTAAAGTTAATCTTTCTCCCCTCCCTCCTCCTTGCAGTGTTTTAATTGGAGTACATTTTGAAAGTATACAGTCAGCACTGGATTCTGTTATCATGATTTTAGGTCACAAGCCCAGAGCTGTGGAGCTGATGGACAAAATAATTCTGGATTGCACAAAAGAAAATATAGCTCAGCAATCCAATCGTTTTTTTATAAAAGGTGATCCGGAAGCAATCTTACTGATTGAGTTTGCTGATGAAACGGACAATTTGGTTGATGAAGCAGGAAGAGCGTTAATTACTGAATTAACGGAAAATGAAATCGGTTATCACTATGCTGTTTTAAAAAATGAAAATATACATAAGGCCTGGACATTACGGGCTGCCGGTCTTGGAGTTTTATCAAATATCAAGGGGGATTCTAAACCGGTGGCAGTGGTTGAAGATACTGCTGTAGACCCTACAGATTTAAGTGCATATATAGCAGAGTTTTCAAAATTAATGCATTTGTATGGACAGAAAGCAGTTTATTATGCCCATGCAGGTGCCGGGGAGCTGCACTTAAGACCAATTTTAAATTTGAAAGAAAAGTCTGATGTAAAAAAATTCAGAGATATCGCCCGGGATTCTGCCTTATTGGTAAAAAAATATAATGGTTCATTAAGTGGTGAGCATGGCGATGGAAGAGTGCGTTCTGAATTTATTGAAACCGTTATGGGAAAAGAGGCTGTCACTCTATTTGAATCGGTCAAAGATACCTGGGATCCAAAGGGAATTTTTAATCCGGGAAAGAAAGTCCGGCCCGTAAAAATGGATGAAAATTTACGTTATGAATCCGGAGAAGCTACTAAAGAAATTAATACAAAACTCAGCTTTGAAGAATCCGGTGGTTTTTTAAGGGCAGTGGAAAAGTGTAATGGATCGGGTGACTGTAGAAAACTCGCGCTTAGTGGTGGCACAATGTGCCCAAGTTACATGGCCTCCCGGAATGAAAAAGACACAACCAGAGCCAGAGCAAACGCCCTCAGACAATATTTAACTAAAAGTAAAAAAGAAAATCCCTTTGATGAAAAAGATTTAATGGAGGTGCTGGACTTGTGCATATCTTGCAAAGGCTGTAGTTCAGAATGTCCTTCAAATGTTGATATGGCATCTATGAAAGCTGAATTTCTGCACCAATATTATCTCACAAACCCCATCCCTTTCCGAAGTCGGCTCTTTGCTTCTTTGAACAGCATTAATAAAACGGCTACTCATTTCTCGGGTCTTTCTAACTGGATGATGAATAACAGCCCTTTTTCAAAAGGGATTAAAAATATGCTTGGAATAAGCCCCGGGAGAAAACTTCCTGAATTAAGCGGCAATGACTTAGTAAAATGGTGGAAAAAAAATAAATCAAAATATGCTCCCAAAGCTAAAAAGGGAACCGTCTACTTCTTTACAGATGAATTTACCCGATTCAATGATACAAATATTGGTCAAAAAGCGATTCTTTTAATATCGGCTTTAGGCTATGAAGTAGTTATTCCGGAGCATGAGGAAAGTGGACGAATTCATATATCCAAAGGGTTTTTGGATAGAGCCGCCATCTTAGCTGAAAAAAATGTTAAAGTTTTTAGTGAATTTATTTCTGAAAACTCACCATTGATAGGCACTGAACCATCGGCGATTTTTACTTTTAGGGATGAATACCCTAAATTGGTTAAAGCATCTATGGTAAAGGATGCAAAAAAAATAAAAGCAAACACATTCACGGTGGAGGAGTGGTTGTCCGGCTTATTAATCGAACAAAAAGATCTTTCAAAATTATTTAAACCTCAAAAAGGTTTTACCTATCATTATCATGGTCATTGTCATGAGAAATCACTTTCACAAAAAGGGCTGACTCCAACCCTTTTTCAGTCACTTTTAGAAGTGAATCTATTCAATATACCTTCCGGTTGCTGCGGTATGGCCGGTTCTTTTGGTTATGAGAAAGAGCACTATGAGTTTTCTGAAAAAATTGCCGAATTAGTACTGCTGCCCTATATCAGAAAGCTCTCTGAACAGGACATTATTTTAGCATCAGGTACCAGTTGCCGGCATCAGATTAGAGATTTTACTGAAAGGGTTGCCTTACATCCGGTTGAAGTTTTGTTTGAGGCATTGAAAGAAAAACCGGAATTTTAGCGATTTACCAATTTGGATAATTTAAACATTTATATTATGTTTGAGAATGAAAAATATAAATGTTAAAACAATCGTATCGATTTTATTCAGTATTTTTTCTCTATTGATAACATCAAAAGAATCTCATGCTACACATGGTGCAGCTGCATATATGACTTTTAAAGCTGTCCCGGATACATCGGGTTTTAGTTATCATGTTTATTTAACTTATTATACAGACCCAATTGGTGGAGTTGACAGACCTTCTCTTACTGTTAACATGGGGGATACGAATATTCAATTAAATAGAATAAACGGTTTGATTGCTCCGGGAGATTCAATTCCGGGTGGAGAAATAACACCATATGGTTTTAAAAAAAGTATATACTCCGGCATTCATACCTATAATGATCTTGCTCCATTCCGTGTAATTTCTTTTACGGATCCAAATAGAGTTGCCGATATCGTAAATATGACAACTTCTGTTAATGTACAACTTTACATTGAAGACACGTTGTTTATGCTTGACCCTTCTATATATGGATATAATGAACCTCCGATTTTCACTTACGATAATTTGGTAGACATAGCTTTGTTATATGAACCTTACTATTTTAACTTTAACTTTTTTGACATTGATGGGGATAGTTTAAGTTTTAAATTAGTAGAGCCGCTTCAACAAACCGGGTCAAGTGTGCCCGGCTATATCTTTCCTGAAGATGTAATGGCCGGACCTGACAATCAATTTTCTTTAAATGAACTCACCGGAGAGATCAGTTGGAATGCACCTCAAGCTACAGGACTTTATCTCATTAGTATTTTGCTTACAGAATACAGAAATCAGGTTAAGTTGGCCACGTATCAGTTTGATTTTCTGATAAAAGTGATTTTAGGACCAAATTCTGTAACGGATGTGTTTAATAATACTGAAGAAATTGAAGCTTATCCGAATCCCTTTTCAGACTATATTGAGATATTCACAAACCTAAATCAAACAAAGGATTTAAACGCTTATTTGTATGACAGTTCCGGAAAATTAGTCCATCAAAGCAGTCATAATGTACAATCCGGAAAAACAAATACCAGGATAAGCGTACCCGATCAAATCCCTGCCGGCTATTATATACTCAAACTTAAATCCTCGTCTGAGAACAAATTACATCAGATTCGGGTAGTAAAACAATAGCTTGCAGAGCTTAAAACCTTTCCCGTTCGGCAAGATTTTTTTCAAATGGAGTGAATAAGTTTTTTTTATTGAAATTGCCATAAAGTATTTAAAAACTCGCTAATACAAACTAATTTCCCGGGTAGCTGCTAGGCCTAAGGTTATTATAGGAAACTGAGGTGATTTTTTTATTTTATTTACTTTATTCAAGTTTATTAAATGAGTGATATAATCAAAAACACTAAACAAACATTAAAATTGAGTTATTAAAATGTTTTTATTGTATAATTTATTATAGTTATAAATAAATCCTGTTTTTTTATTGTGGATTTTCTTAAATCATTTAAATTATTAACTATGTATTTGTACAAGAATTATTTTATTATTATTTGCTTAGCCTTTTTATTTGTTTCCTGTATTAAAGAAGATGATGAAGAAGATGCAGAGGAAGAAATCATTGCAACTTTTAATCTTTCAGGAGCAGGAATTGGCGGCTTATATGAAGGGGACAATACTTTGATAGGAATACATTATAATGAGGAAGATGAAAGTGAAGCCAGTACTAATTGGTCAACAACTCCTCCTCAGGGAGAAGGTACATTTTGGAGATTAGAATTCGGACGAGTAGATAAACCCAGACTTGACTTGGACCCCGGCACCTATATAATTGGTAATGTTGATGATCTGGCAAATGGAGATGCAGATTTAATGGTTGCTTTTCAGCATCACAGCAACCCTCAGGGTTTTCCCTTTCTATGGGGAGCATTGGGAGATGCGAGTGGCACATTAGTAGTTACACATGAAATAGGAGAGTATGCGTATGGAACTTTTGAATTTACTGCAAGTGATAATAATATAGACGGAACTTTAGATCAGCCCCCACTTGATGATATTATTGTAACTAATGGTAAATTCAGAGCTTATAAAAAGGCTTTTGTTTTTCAGTAAATCCGGTCTTTACAAAACAGTTTTAGATTTCTGCACTTAAATTTTTCACTTCAATTTGATATTCCGAGAGTTTAGTAAGTTGAATTTTTGGAAAATTTAATATTTTATAGATTTGTTATGTTCTATGAAGTCAATTTATGCTGATAGTCATTTAATAATACAAATTGTAAAACATGAAACGATCTTCTAAAGCAGAAAACATTTTAAGCCAAATCAATAGCAATACAAAGTTAGGTGATTTACGTAAAATGGCTAAAGAGATTAAAAAAGACCATGAATTAGCAATGGAGCTTTGGTCAAGTGGTGAATTTTTGCCCCGGCAATTGGCCATCTTGATAATGGACAAAAAACAGCTGACAGAAGATTTACTTAAAAAGCTTGATAAAGATATGCAAGCGCAATCATATGATGAGCGAAATAACCTAATGGATTGGTTAATGGCAAATCAGCTCACCAAAGATAAAAAGACCATAGCATTGATAGAATCATGGGAAAACAGCCCCTCTGCTCTTCAAAGACGGACTTTTTGGTATTATCAAGCCCGATTGAGGTGGGCAGGACAAACACCTCCTGATAACACTGCAGATTTACTATCAACAATGGAAGCTAAAATTATGCATGAAGAGCCGGAAGTTCAATGGGCCATGAATTTCACCGCCGGCTGGATTGGAGTTTATGAAGATAAATATCGTACTCGCTGTATAAAGCTGGGAGAAAAGTCCGGTCTTTACAAAGGCGAAAAAGTAGCAAAAGGCTGCACCCCCAACTATTTGCCGGAATTCATTTCTATTGAAGTTGAAAAAAGAAAAAAGTAATTGAGGGGTCTCAGTACTCCGTGATTCAATTTTCAAAAAGTTGATGAATCGACTGTTTTTTAATGAAGCCAAAATTTCATTTTCAGTCACGGATTTCATGCAAACTCAAATGACTGTTTGCGCTAGAATTAAAGAGAAGTCTAATGTTTTATTTTGAATCAAAAAATTGATCATACTCTACTTCCACGACAATTTCATTCCTACGGTTAATAACTTGATATGGTGGGTTGTAGCCTAAAAAGCTAAAGTTTCCTTTATGTTTAATATTATTTTTTTGAAGTTGCTCAATAAGCTGTTCCTGATATTGGTTTATTTTTTTATCATTTGCCCAACCTGAAAATTTAATAACAGCCATTACTTTTTCCTTTTCTTCTATAAATTCTATTTCTTTATTATTCGGAAGGGGTAAGTCTTCTTTTGTGTAATTAGCCGGTACCATAAATCGCATTTCTGACTCTTCTCCAAAAGACATGCTTACCGGAGTTGTCATTGCAATTTTTTCTTTAGCAGCATTTCCTCCAAATATATAATCGGCCAAAATTCTAAAACCTTTGCCGGAAACCTGACTGTAGCTGTTACCTGACAAACGAATTTTAGTAAACAATGCGCTGCTGTAATGTCGAATTTCTATATCGTCAAATCGTTTTATTACTTCGTAAGCATGTTGCTCAGTTTTATTGGATGAATTATTAACAATAAATTGAGCTGCCAGAAAGAAGGTGACTATTACAATAAACACAATTAGTAAAGTTTTCATAAAAAATACATACAGAGTTAAACATCTACTTTCCTAAAAAGTTTTTTGTTTAATAAAAAAGCACCCCTCTGTCGCATACATCAGCATGTGACACGATAGGCAAATTGATAATGAGTTAATTGAGTAGTTTTTGAACAATTATTTTAAATAAATTAGATTTACATGTTGATTGATGATTTTTTTACATAAAACTGCCGTATCCCAAGCGAAAGCATGCGATAGGTGGGGAAGTTTTTAATTGTTAAATGGCTTTACTTATCTTTGTTAGGGGTATAAATAAGTTGGCAGCCATTTGGCTCCGTGGCAACCTATATACGTAATGAGAAATTTCGGGACAAAAAGGCAGGCTACGGGAAAAACTTGAAGTATAAAAAACAAAAAACCCCAGTTTCATCATCCCATTTAAGAGAGAGAGGAGTTACTGAGGACTGCACACAAATATACGAAGTATTTTTAATTTTGTTGTATGAATGAACAAAAAATAATTGACTCTATCTCCCAAGAAAGATTTGATCCTTACTTAACTTTTTGTGATAGGGATAAAATAAAGGCTTTAAAACTTTATCAAAAGAATATAGAAGTTTCCCAAGCTTTTTATGCGCCATTATCAGTTTTGGAAATTACGCTAAGGAATAAAATAGATCTATCTTGTAGAGAACATTTTAAAAGTGAAAAATGGCTGACTGAAAAATTACCACCTATCTTGCTAAAACAAGTAGTAGATATCGAAGTAAGGTTAACTAAATCAAGAAAGACAATTACGAATAGCAAAATATTAGCAGAACTGAACTTTGGTTTCTGGACAACGCTATTTAATCGGCAGTATGCGAAAATATTTTGGAAACCGTTGCACAGAATATTTCCAAATGTGCCAAAAGAAAAAAGAAAACGAACTGAAATTTCATCCAGGCTAAATCACATTCGAACATTCAGAAATAGAATTTACCATTATGAGCCAATAATTTGGGACTTAAATGCCCTTAGACAGAAAAGTCAAGAAATCGATGAAATTACACACTGGTTAGATAATGACACTTCAGGATGGGCAAAACAATTCAACCAAATCGACAGGCTATTGGAATAATTGAAAACGGCTGCAAAACGTTCTCATACACGCAAAACAATGGCGAGCATTTAAACAAACTAAATTTACGACATGAAGAAGGAATTGAACAGAATTATTTGAAAAATTTGAAGATGCCTGCTATGATCTTGACGGACATGAATGTTGGAGTGGTAGAGAACTACAAGAAATTTTAGGATACTCCGATTGGCGAAATTTCACCAATACAATTCAGAAAGCTGTTAAGTCATGTGAGAACTCAGGAGAAAAGGAATCGGATCATTTTGTTGGCTTCACCAAATTGATAGAAATTGGAAAAGGTGGACAAAGAGATGTTCAAGATGTAGCCCTGACAAGGTACGCTTGCTATTTAGTAGCACAAAATGGAAATGCTTCTAAACCTGAAATAGCCTTTGCACAAACCTATTTTGCTGTCCAAACAAGAAAACAAGAGTTAATCGAACAAAGACTTCTTGATATAGCTAGAGTAAATGCTCGTGAGGAGCTTTCTAAGTCAGAAAAGAAACTTTCAGGAATCATTTATGAAAGGGGCGTTGATAATAGAAGTTTTGCAGTAATTCGCTCGAAAGGAGATCAGGCACTATACGGTGGTAAATCAACCCAATTCATGAAAAATAAACTTGGGCTACCAACAAACAGACCACTTGTAGATTTTCTTATTCTGCTTTTCTATCAACTTCATTAATTTCAAATTCGACCGCATAGTCTTTGGGTTTTATATCATGTGAATACATTTTGGCAAATTGTTGTGTAATTTCTGCACCAAAGAAAAATATGAGCGAAGAATAAAACACCCATAATAAAATCAGCACGAGAGAACCTGCTGCTCCGTACATTGCACCGATATCAGCAAACTTCAGACCCAGAGTGATGATAAATTTTCCGATTACAAACAAAATTGCAGTAATAAAGGCTCCCATCCAGGTAACCCGCCATTTCATATGAACATCGGGCAGAAAACGATAGATCAAGGCGACAATCACCATAATTAGGGCAAAGTAAACGATGAAATTCCCCACTTCTACAACATAAACGGTAAGTACAGGGAGATTTTCATCCAAAAAATCTTTAAACAACGATTTAGACGCATCAATTATAAAGGATACCAACATTACAAATCCCAGTATAAGTATCAGTCCGAAAGAGATAAGGCGGTCGTATAAGGTTCTCAGAAAATTATTTTTTGGCTTAGTCTGAATTCTCCAGATGTAATTCAGCGACCTTTGCATTACACTAAAAAAAGTGGTAGATATAAAAATGAACATGACGAACCCAACAATGGTACCGATAATACTTGTTCGTGTATCCTGAAAGTTTTCTACAATATTCCGAAGAAAAAGTGCACTTTGTTCCCCAACTAACTGATCTATTTCAGCAAAAAGTCTCGCCTGCGTTTCTTCCTGCCCAAGCAATAATCCTGCAACAGATATAATAATAATGATTAAAGGAGCCATCGCAAAAATAGCAAAGAAGGCAGTAGTACCTGCTAATTGCAGCGGATTATCCAGTTTGAATTTTCTGACAGAACGCTTCAATAACTCGAAGACCTGTTTGAATTGTTCTTTCATTAAAGCAATATTTCATTCATGAGTGTAAGTAATTCTGAATATACAAAACTTTATCAATATTACACTCATTATTTGTTTTCAATCTAATTCGGGTGTAAGTGGATATACCGGCGGATGTTGACCACTTTGTTAAAAAAATCCGGAGCATGTTGACCACTTTAGGGAGTATAATCCGGAGCATATTGACCACCCTAATGATTAAAACGATTCATTTGTCTGAAATTTTAAAATCAGACACTTATGGCAGGAAAACCAAAAGACATGAATCAAGTAAAACAACTTTTAATGATGCATCGCCTCTATCGCAGACCTCCGCATGTGACACGATAGGTAAATTGATAATGAGTTAATAGAGTAGTTTTTTGACTTTTTTGCTCAAAACTGCAGTATCCCAAGCGAAATCTTGCGATAGATGGGGTGAGTATTAATGAAAAAAGTAAAACATAAGTAAGCGTTCAGAAGAAAAAACAACTAAATATTTATTGACAAAAAGCATTAAAAAAAACGAGTTTGTCAATAAAAAGCCATGAAATTTCAATAATCAGTTAAAATTCCGGGGAATATAGAAGTTGTCGAAAATCATAGAAGTTTTACCATAAAATTACCTCAAGGTTTCTGCTGTGATTATACCTATACTCACAGAATTGGCTCATTCCCCTCCTTGGAGGGGTGCCCTTAGGGCGGGGTGGGTCATATCCCTCCATTGAAGAAGTGCCTCAAACTCATAATGAGTTAATATCAATGAAAAAACAAACTTTAGTAAGTTTAAAATAGAAAAAAAGCAAATAAAACTTAATTAGAAAGTAAAAAATTATTAGGGTACAAATCAGTAACTACTTTACAAATTGCAAATAAAGAAATATTTCAATAAGTTTGTTGGGAAGAAAAGTTAACTTGTGTGATGTAAAACGTTGGTTAAGCAGTGTTTGATATGGATAAATTATTTAGGTCTCAGTAAGAATAACTATCGTATTGTCTAACAAATATAGGTTTACCCTTAATCAGACGACCTTTCTTTAGAAAAGACGAAAAGTATAACTAGTTAAAACACTCAACAATAAATGGCAAAAAAGAACGGAAACGGTACGCAAGAACCCTTGGAAAAACAGCTCTGGAAAACGGCAGACAAGCTGCGTAAGAACATTGATGCTGCGGAATACAAACACGTCGTGCTTGGCTTGATTTTCCTGAAATACATCTCTGATGCATTTGAAGAACTTTATGAAAAATTGGAAGCAGGTGAAGGAGATTATGACGGTGCTGACCCGGAGGACAAGGATGAATACAAAGCAGAAAACGTCTTTTTTGTACCGGAAAAAGCCCGATGGAAATATTTGCTGTCACAGGCCAAACAGCCTAACATTGGCAAAACGGTAGATGAAGCCATGGATTTGATTGAAAAAGAAAATGCATCCTTAAAAGGCGTTTTACCAAAGGTTTATGCCCGCCAAAATCTTGATCCCGCCAGTTTAGGTGAATTGATTGACATGATTGGAAATATCGCTTTGGGTGATGCTAAATCCCGCTCTGCTGATATTCTCGGTCACGTTTTTGAATATTTCCTCGGTGAGTTTGCTTTGGCAGAAGGCAAAAAAGGCGGACAGTTCTATACACCAAGAAGTGTAGTAGAATTACTGGTTGAAATGCTCGAACCCTATAAAGGCCGTGTATTTGACCCTTGCTGCGGTTCGGGTGGTATGTTTGTGCAATCTGAAAAATTTGTAGAAGACCATCGTGGAAAAATCAATGACATTTCCATTTACGGACAGGAAAGCAACCAAACCACCTGGCGATTGGCAAAAATGAATCTGGCTATTCGTGGGATTGACAGTTCACAGGTAAAATGGAACAACGAAGGTTCTTTTTTAAATGATGCCCACAAAGACCTGAAGGCCGACTACATCATTGCCAATCCACCTTTCAACGTAAGCGACTGGAGCGGTGAATTGCTTCGGACAGACGGACGATGGAAATATGGCACGCCACCCACAGGAAATGCCAACTATGCATGGATACAACATTTCTTATATCACTTAGCACCCAGCGGACAAGCAGGCTTTGTATTGTCAAAAGGAGCGTTGACATCCAATTCCGGTGGAGAAGGAAAGATCCGGCAGGCTTTGGTAGAAGATGATTTGATTGATTGTATTGTCAACCTGCCGGCAAAATTATTCCTCAATACACAAATTCCGGCTTGTTTATGGTTTATGAGCCGTGACCGGAGCAATCATCGTTTCCGTGATAGGCGTGGAGAAATTCTCTTTATTGATGCCCGCAATCTCGGCCACCTGATTAACCGCCGCACAAAAGAACTTTCGCAGGAAGATATTGACCTAATTGCAAGCACTTACCACAACTGGCGGAATCCTGATGGAGACTATGCAGATGTAAAAGGCTTCTGTGCCTCTGCTCCAAAAGAGCGAGTTACAGAGCTGGGTTATGTACTTACCCCCGGCAGATATGTAGGTTTGGCTGATGAAGCAGATGATTTTGATTTTACGGAACGCTTCAGCAGTTTGAAAGCTGAGTTTGAAAAGCAATTGGCAGAAGAGGCGGAGTTGAATAAACGTATTGCTGAGAACCTTTCTAAAATTGTGTTGAAAGATGAATAGCAAAAACGAAATAATACTATATCAATCTGATGAATTGCCAGAGCATATAGAGGTAAGACTGGAGGACGAAACCATTTGGCTGACACAGCAACAAATCGTAGAACTTTTTGAGAGCAGTAAAGCCAACATTAGCGAGCACATCAAACATATTTTTGAGTCAGGAGAGCTGATAGAAAATTCAACTGTTCGGAATTTCCGAATAGTTCGTATGGAAGGCAACAGGGAGGTAAGTAGAGAATTGCAGCACTATAGCTTGGATGTCATTATATCAGTGGGTTACCGGGTAAACTCCAAGAGAGGTACACAATTTCGAATTTGGGCTAATCAAGTACTCAAAGACCACTTGCTCAAAGGGTACTCCATTGCAAAACGAATTGACAGGATAGAAGAAAATGTACAGGGGTTAATAGGACGAGTGAGTGAAATTGATGTGCAAATAAATGCCAGCCTGCCACCTAAACAAGGCATTTTTTACGATGGGCAAGTTTTTGATGCCTATGTGTTTGTAGCTAATCTTGTAAAATCAGCAAAAAAATCAATTTTGCTGATAGATAATTATATTGATGAAAGTGTATTGGAACTCTTTACCAAACGACATAAACAGGTAACGGTAAAAATTTATACCAAAACCATTTCTAAAACGCTCAAGCAAGATGTAGAAAAACACAACGCACAATATCCCTACATTGAAATAGAAAAATTTACTAAAGCCCACGATCGCTTTTTAATTATTGACGAATGCACCGTTTATCACTTTGGAGCAAGTCTCAAAGACCTGGGCAAAAAATGGTTTGCCTTCTCGAAAATGAACAGCATGACAAAAGATATAATACGAAAATTAAAGAAAGGAGGGGATGATGAGTGAGTGGAAAGAAGTGAAGTTAGAAGATATAACTATACGTATTGGAGATGGTCTGCACGGTACGCCTGAATACGATTCTGAAGGAGAATACTATTTTATTAATGGAAACAATTTAAAAGACGGGAAAATATTAATTAAGAATGACACCAAAAAAGTAACCAAGGAAGTAGCTAAAAAGCATGAAAAACCCCTATCTGAAAAAACAATATTACTCGCTATAAATGGTACAATTGGGAATCTTGCATTCTATAATTCAGAAAAATGTATGCTCGGCAAAAGTGCCTGCTACATTAATATAACTGACCAAACTGATGTTCAATTTATGTATTACCATTTTTTGAATGAAGACTTTCAATTTTATCTTGAAATGATTGCAACTGGAACAACAATCCCTAATGTTCCCTTAAAAGAAATACGTAAATACACTTTTAATCTCCCCCCTCTTCCCGAACAACGCGCCATCGCTTCCGTCCTTTCCAGCTTAGACGACAAAATAGACATGCTGCACCGCCAAAACCAAACTCTGGAGCAAATGGCGGAGACGCTGTTTCGGCAGTGGTTTGTGGTGGAAGCGGATGAGGGGTGGAAGGAAGGAGTTTTGGGAGATTTAGTTGATGTAAAATATGGAAAAGATCATAAAAAGCTTGCTGATGGCCAGATACCAGTTTATGGTTCAGGTGGTTTAATGCGTAAGGTCAATAAATCCATCTTTGAAGGTGAATCAGTATTAATACCTCGAAAAGGTAGTCTGAATAATGTTATGTATGTTGATGAACCCTTTTGGACAGTGGATACGATGTTTTATACTGTCATGAAAAAGAGTAACCTCGCAAAGTTTATATACCAATTCATTAAGAAAAAAGATTTATCTTCAATGAATGTTGGATCAGCTGTACCAAGCATGACCACCAAAGTGTTAAATAATATGCCAATTGGAATACCACCTGATGATGTAGTATCAGAATTTGAAAAAATGGTATCTCCTTTCTACAATAAAATTAAAACTAACAAAACCCAAATCCGCACCCTCACCGCTTTGCGTGATGCATTATTGCCGAAGTTGATGAGTGGGGAGGTGCGAATTATAAATGAGTTATTTATTGAAAACGAACCTATTAAATAATGGCGAAAAATAAAAACATAGAATTATATTGTGTAAGAGCTGAATTTGGAACCTATACTCAACATTTTCTTGATGGTGGATATATAGGTATTGGTTGGCTGCCCGACAACAACCTCTCGAATATTCAAACCCGTGATGAATTATACCCGCTATACAAAACCGCTTACCCAAAAGACACAAGCAATGTAGTAATTGGTCAACAGGTAGGGCAAATCGCTCGCTTTCTTTTGGAAATCACCTCTGGAGATTATGTGATTACACCTGCTCTGAACACAGAATATATTTACTATGGAATAGTAGAGGAAAACTCCTACTTTTTTGACAATGGCTCTGATGGATGCCCATTCTTACATCGTAAAAAAGTAAAGTGGAATAAAGAACCCATTCAAAGAAGTCAATTCTCTGTTCCTTTTCAAAATACCATCCGGTCTTCGCTAACTGTATTTTATATCTCCCATAAAAAGAATTTTTTTACAACAATCGGAAAACCCCAACTTGTTCCTGAGAGCGACCAAAAACTGGAGGACAACTACTATATTTCAATTTTAAACCGTATTTTAGAATTAGATGATAAAGAATTTGAAATTTTAATTACCCATATATTAAATGCACTCGGTTTTGAAGGTTCAGAACATACCGGGAAAATAGGAGATGGTGGAGTAGATGCAACAGGCGAACTGAATGTGGCAAATATGGCTAAAATAAAGTTGTTTGTGCAAGCCAAACGCTACAAGCTGGGGTCAAGGATATCTGCCAATGTTGTAAAAGCATTACGTGCCAACATCCCTTCGGGAGGTCAAGGAGCATTTATCACCACAGCGGATTTTCAGAAAAAAGCAAAAGAAATTGCTATTGAAACAGGTTTTCCGAGAATCGGTCTAATTGATGGTGAACAACTGGTTGACATTTTAGCAGAACACTGGAATAATATACCAAATGATTTTAAAGAAAAATTGGAATTAAAGACAGGATTGATTCCAAGTTAAATAAAAGATTATGGCAAAAAAATTTATAAAAGGGCAGAAATATACGCATGAGGAATACATGCAGCACTCTATTGAGGAAATGAGGAGGAGTAAATCGGAGCATACTCATAAAACAGACCCGAAAGTAGGAGCTGTATTGGTTGATAAAGAAGGTAGATTGGTAGAGAAAGCTCATCGTGGTGAAATAAGAAAAGGTGATCATGCCGAATACACTATTTTTAGTAAAAAACTGCGGACGACCGATGTTACTGGTTTTACACCTTACACCACTCTTGAGCCATGTGTAGAACGGAACGAGCCAAAGACGGGCTGTAGTTTTCACACCATTGACGCAAGAATTGCCAAAGTCTTTATAGGCCATAAAGATCCTGACCCCAGTGTGGCCGGTGATGGCATTAAGCTATTAGAAGACGCTAAGATTGAAGTTGGGTATTATGACAAAAAATACAACGAGATTATAGCAAAGGAGAATGAAATATTCTTCGAAGAGGCCAGGCTAAGAGCCAAAGAAGCTGATGGCAAGGAAATAACTCCTGCACTTTCTCCTTTTGAAAGCGAACTTTCTAATTTCACGTTGAGTGATTTCTCAGAAGAAGCACAAAGGGAAATGATAGACAAAATGGATTTAAAGTTTAAAATGGGCTCAGATGCTTATAATAACTTTTTGTTTAAACTTGGTTTAATTAAGGTTAAGCCCAAAGCTAAAACAGCAAAACCAACAGGTTTGGGCATTCTATTACTGGGCAAACAGCCTGAATTACAGTTTCCACAGTCCAGGGTAAAATTCACAATTCGCAGGGAGAATGAAGATCCGATTATAAAAGACTTTGATGGACCATTGGTATTACTCCCTGATAAAATTGAAGAGTATCTTGAAGTAATTTTCCCAAAAGAAATTTCTCGAACTGGCTTTCAACGAAATGTAAAACAGGATATCCCATACAGAGCATTACTTGAAGTTATTATGAATGCCATTGTTCATCGTGATTACACAATTGATAATGCGCGTATCATGATTGAAGTAGATAAAAACAAAGTGGTTGTTTCAAGCCCTGGCATTCCTTTAGCACCTTTAGATAAGTTCAAAACCTTTAGTGTGGCATCCAATAGCCGTAATCCTAAAATCGCTTTTATACTTTTTGAAATGGGCTTGGTAGAAGAAAGAGGATTCGGAATGGAAGAACTTTCTAAACTTGAAAAACAAGGTTATCCAAAACCAGAATTTGAATTGGATGGCCAAATTCTGAAAACAATAATTTATCGTGGTGGAACTGATATGCAGAAGAAAGAAAATCTAAAAGGGTTAAAGGAACTTTTAGACCATAGAGTGCTTACATCGGAAAAATATGTGCAGTTAACCGGAGTTTCTGAACGTACAGCCCGTAGGCATTTAAATGATTTAGTAAAAGCAGATAAAGCGATCAAGGAAGGTGATGGACCCGCAACAGAATATAGAATTAAGGATTGATGATTTTCCGGCCAATTTTTTTTGGCCGGATTGGCCGGATAAACCAGGTTCATTAAAAAGCGGCCAAAAAAAATTGGCCGGATTGGCCGGATTGGCCGGAATTTGGCCGGCTTTCAATTCGCAAAATGTAAAATGACACGAATAACCGAAAATACCATCGAAGATTTTGCCATCAAATTGCTGGAGGGTTTGGGTTATGCTTATGTCTATGCTCCAAACATTGCTCCGGATAGTAAAAACCCGGAGCGTAGCACATACGAAGAAGTATTGCTCAATAGCCGGATGACAGAAGCCGTGCAACGAATTAACCCTACTGTTCCTGTGGAAGCTCAGGAAGAAGCCATCAAAGAAATGCAGCGGATTCATTCCCCGGAATTGCTCACAAATAACGAAAGCTTTCATCGCATGCTCACCGGCGGCAAAAAGGTAAGTTATCAGAAAGATGGTAATCAAAGGGGCGACTTGGTATGGTTCATTGATTTCAACACACCGGAAAATAATGATTTTGTTGTTGCTAATCAGTTTACAGTGATAGAAGATGGGATAAACAAACGCCCGGATGTTGTTCTGTTTGTCAACGGCATTCCTCTGGTTGTCATAGAATTAAAAAATGCTGTGGATGACAAGGCTACCATTAAATCAGCATGGAACCAAATAGAAACGTATAAAGCCACCATACCGGGCCTTTTCACCTACAATGCCTTTACGGTTATTTCAGACGGCCTTGAAGCACGGGCAGGTACTATTTCCTCCGGTTTAAGCCGTTTTATGAAATGGAAAACTTCTGATGGCAAAACCGAGGCTTCAGGCCTGATACCGGAACTGGAAACACTTATCAAAGGCATGTTGAATAAAGAAACCCTGCTTGACTTGATTCAGCATTTCATTGTGTTTGAAAAATCAAAAAAAGAAGATGCCAAAACAGGTGTAACAACGATTACAACAGTTAAGAAGTTAGCCGCCTATCATCAATACTATGCCGTGAATCGTGCTGTAGAATCTGTTCTAAGGGCAGTTGGCAAAAATCCCCTCCTTGGAGGGGTGCCCGAAGGGCGGGGTGGGTCATTCCCCACCAATATCAAGACCCCTCAAATTCAGCGTGAGTCCATAACAATTAAAAAAGACAACAAAAATTCAAACGAGAACAATTTAGAACATCAGCAATCATTCAGAAGAAAAATACTTCCTTATAACCCCAAATTAAAAGAGCTTGCTCGAAAGCTAAGGAAAAACATGACGCTTTCAGAAGTTCTTTTGTGGAATGAATTAAAGCAAAAAAAAATGTTGGGAATTGACTTTGACAGACAATGCCCTATAGATGAATATATTGTTGATTTCTATTGTAAAGACTTAATGTTAGCCGTAGAAATAGACGGTAATAGTCACGACTATGAAGAGGTTGCAAAAAAAGATAAAAGAAGACAACAACGTCTGGAATCAATGGGAGTTCGTTTTTTACGATTTGATGATATAGAAGTAAAAAAGAATATGCGCAATGTGCTACTCAGTATTCAGTATTGGATTGAAGCACATGGTGATGATTTTATAGGAAGAGAACCTACCCCTAACCCCTCCAAGGAGGGGAATATACATGAATCACCAGAAAGCTATGGTTTAACAGGGGTA
>REEL01000080.1 GCA_007695095.1 Chitinophagaceae bacterium
TCGGGCCTTGAGGGATTGTCCAATAAAACAAGAAAACCGGAACGCAATCACGACAACTGTCTGAAGCACAGCTATCTGAAAATTTGGAAAATTTTCAGCGAATAGCGTAGCGAGTTTTGTCGTGATAGTGTAGGTTTTCGTAGGTTTTATTAGGACAAGGTCTCACAGCCCTTGATTTTTTTCTATCTTTTTTATCAAGAAAAAAGATAAAAGAGAAAAATTATATATTCCCGCTTTTAATTGAGGTTTATAGATGAAAAAGATGCTTTCTAAAGAGGTCTAAGGTGGCGCTTAGACCAGAAGGTGCAAATCATTTTTAACCTAATTACATATTTTTTTTTTAATAAATAAAAAGGAAGCCACATCATATGGATTTTTAGTTTTACTTTGTAAAAATATACTTAGGTATGAAAAACATCCTAAAGAAAATTTATTTAGTAAAACTAAAAACTGATGTAGTTCGTGATTGAAAACTTATATAATTTTATAGATAGGACTTCTTCAAAAACAGTTTTGATTTTTGGAATTGTAATTATTTTTATCATCAATTTACTGGTATTCCCTTATTTCTCTACCTTATTTCCGGAGAATAATTTTTCTGAAAAATATATACTCGATTTAAGATTCAGTTATGATGCAGCAACTGTTTTGTATAATTTTGAGATGCTGGGTGCAATTGGACGCAATGTCTATTTTTGGTTGATATTAGTTTTTGATGTGCCTTATGCTTTTGTCTATGGTTATGTTTATGCTGCATTAATAATAATATTGTATAAAAATTATAAACCAAAGGCTGCAAAGATTTTATTTATTTTTCCCATTATAATGATGTTTTCAGATACAATAGAAAACATAGGAATAATTACAATGTTGACAACATATCCTAAAATTAATGAAACTGGTAGCGGTATATTTTCCTTTTTTACGTCATTAAAATGGCTAAGTACTATCCCAACTTTTCCGGCAATTATCTGGGGAGTTATAATGAAGTATGTATTTAAAAAATAAATATATGGTAGTAAAGCAGCTTAAAATTTGTTCTTTTTCGTTGTAATATTCACAACTATTTTAAGCACAAATTAAAATAACGGCTATTTATTTAAACCTTTATTTAAATTTTTATTATCAAAGCAAAATAACTTAGCATTCATATTAAGGTATGGGTTAAGGTCTAATTTTACTTCATCCTGATATTTTCACAGCAGAAAGTTAACCAAACACTTAAAAAATAGAGATATTTTTAATAAGTTTGTATGAAACACGGAATTGTTTTTTTATACAATTTTAGTTTTACTATATTTAAACAAAGCATTGTTTGAGTTAACGGAAAAGCCGAAATCCGTATGATAAAGAAGTAGGCATTATAATTAAATATTTATATTATGAAGAGTATCAAATTGGTATTAGGCGTTTTAGTTTTTAGTTTTTTTATGACTTCTTGTGAAGAAGCTACAGAAAGAACGGAAGAAGTAAGAGACGAAGCCGGTCAATCAGTAAAACAAACAGATGATGAAGTCCAAAAAGTCATAGATGAACTGGATTTAGATTACGTAGTAGAAGGAGCACAGGATATTATTACCTATGAGGAAGTGAATGCAGCTCAGCAGGCCTGGTGTGATGCACTTGTTGAAATTGGCAGGTTATATACAGAAGGTGGTGATTACAGAGCTTTTGCAAAGCAAGTATTAAATGACGCTTATAATTATGATCAAGGAAAAGTGTTTTTCAAGCCAACACTTGCTCATGGCGATCAAACTTTTAGAAACGATAAAGCAGGAGCTTTGGCATACTTTATTGGTGGAGACCCCAATTATCCTGATGATAAGGGGTTTGCTTTAAAACCTTGGGTAGAAGCCCGCTACGATAATGCAGGAGAAATGAATGAAGGTATTCAAATTTACGGTCCTGTAGCCATCACAATGGGAAATGTTTGGGTTAAAGATAAAGATGGGAATGAAGTAATGGTTGACAAAACCTGGGTTTTCAAAAAAGGTAAAGACGGAAATTTACGCATCATCGTTCATAAGTCTTCTTTACCATTTGATCCAAGCGCATAAATGATAAAATGATCGGCTGCAAAACTTTTTGCAGCCGGTTTTTTTTATATAAAATGGTAAAATCAAGACTTCTTTTTCAGTATCAGTAAGATTTTCTTTTTTAGACAATCCGATTGATATTAAGGAGTTGTATGCGAAAAACCTAGGACTTGAAGTAAATGAGTGGGTCTAAAGTTTTGAATTCAGAAATACAAACAGACCCGATGAAATTAATTATCTCTAAGGATCCCTTTTACGAGTGGGAGTGAGTATTTAGCCCCTTCCCAAAAGGAATTTATGATTAACTCCAGAGTTCAAAATATTGAAGGATAAGTATAAAAGCTGAGTGCAAACGGAGTGAATATAAGTGATGAGATTGAACCTCTTGAGTTTGGTAAGTTTGTTCACATAATAGATGCTGAAGGAAGTAAAATTGAACTATGGCAGCCCTATGAAAAAGTTTCTTCTGAAATAGGTAAAAAGAATACAAAATAAACTGAATTATATTCAAGAAAAATCAACAGAAATAGAAAAATTCGACCGAAAAAAACATTGGGAAAATATATATAAAACTAAAGAACTTAAAGAGGTAAGCTGGTTTCAACCCACCCCGGAGACTTCACTTGATTTTTTAAAAGAACTTAATGTTTCGATATCTGCTAAAATTATTGATATTGGTGGCGGCGATAGTTTTTTAGTTGATCATTTACTTGATTTGGGGCATCTGGATCTTACGGTTCTTGACATTTCAGAGGCAGCAATCAACAGAGCAAAAAAAAGGCTTGGGAATCATGCAAATAAAGTTAAATGGGTAGTAGCAGATGCAGCGAATTTTCAACCTGCGGAAAAATATGATTTTTGGCACGACCGAGCTGCATTTCATTTTTTAACTAATGAAAATGACATTTCAAATTATCTGCAAACTGCTCAACAGTATATCAACACTTCGGGTATTTTAGTAGTTGGTACTTTTTCTGAAAAGGGTCCAAAAAAGTGCAGTGGGATTGAAATAAAGCAATACACTGAAAACACTTTGACTGAAAGGTTTGGAAAGTTTTTTGAGAAAATAAAATGCATTACTGTTGACCACAAAACACCATTTGATACTACTCAGAATTTTGTGTTTTGTAGTTTTAAAAAGGTTTAGGTGACTAAAGGAGCACTTTGCATTGATTTCTGTATATATCATTTAAAACATAAAAAAAAGTACTTAATTTTGCTGAGAATTACTGTTTGGCAATTATGACAAGCTCATTCTTCCTTTTTTTAAAACAAATAAAATGAAAAGAATCATTTCTTTAAGCTTCATGCTTGGACTTTTAAACCTGTCAGTTTTTGCTCAAGAGCTTGATAAGGCTAAGCTGGACAGTTATTTTGAGGCACTGGAAAGCAATAATCGCTTTATGGGTAGTGTAGCAGTTTCAAAAAATGGGAATATCATTTACTCAAACACAATTGGATTTGCCGATTACGAAAACAAAATTGAGGCAAACGAAAATACGAAGTACAGAATTGGCTCAATTTCAAAGACGTTTACAGCTGTTTTAGTTTTAAAAGCAATTGAAAAGAAAAAATTAAACCTTAATCAGACTATAGAAAAGTTTTTCCCGGGCATTAAAAATGCTGAAAAAATTACCATTGAGCACTTGCTTTATCACAGAAGCGGAATTTTTAATTTTACGAATGATGAAGATTTTTTGACCTGGAATACGGTTGAAAAAACAGAATCAGAATTAGTAGAAATTATAACTAAGGGAGGCAGTGATTTTGAACCGGATGCAAAAGCAGATTACAGTAATTCCAATTATTTGCTTTTGACTTTTATTTTGGAGAAAGTATTTGAAAAATCATATGCTGAGTTGTTGGAGGAGTATATTACAAGTCCAATTCAGCTTGAAAATACTTTTTTGGGCGGGCCGATTAATATACAGAATAATGAAAGCTATTCTTACCGTTTTACCGGACATTGGGAGCCGGAAACAGAAACTGATATTTCAATCCCCTTAGGTGCCGGAGGTATCATATCCACAGCTGCTGATGTAGTTAAATTTAGCGATGCTTTGTTTAGCGGAAAACTACTTAAGGCGGAAAGTCTTAAACAAATGAAAACGTTAAAAGATAATTTTGGTATCGGATTATTTCAAATTCCGTTTTATGATTATATCGGTTTGGGGCATACCGGTGGGATAGACGGCTTCACCTCTGTATTCAGTTACTTTCCTGAAGGGAATATTTCTTATGCACTGGTTTCTAATGGAACAAATTTTAACAATAATGATATTTCTATTGCTGTTTTAAGTGCAATTTTCAATAGACCCTATGATATACCTGAATTCAATACTTATGAAGTAAATGCGGAAGATTTAGAACAATATTTAGGAGTTTATTCTTCTGTGCAATTGCAATTGAAAATAACCATTATCAAAGAAAGTAACACTCTTATTGCACAGGCAACCGGACAATCTTCATTTCCGCTTGAAGCTATGAAAAAAGATAAATTCAAGTTTGATCCTGCCGGGGTGGTTATAGAGTTTAACCCATCTGAAAATATACTCATTCTAAAGCAGGGCGGGGGAGAGTTCCCTTTTGTAAAGGAGTAATTTAGGTACTTTTTGGCATTAGAAAATCTATTAATTCTTTTGAAAGCAGAAAAGAGTCAAAATGAATATCGATAATAACTTGAAGTAAAAAGTTAATCTTTAAAAAATACTATACTAATACTAAATATATAAGATAGATTTAAGAGTTAAATTTTTAAGAACATTCTTCTTCAAGTCTTTTAGATAAACCTATACAGAGTCGAACATTAATTCGTATATTTAGTAGAATTCATCACAAAGCAGGTATTAAGAAAACGTAATCCTCTGCCTAAGGAAATTAGGAGATTTAGAAATGAAATTATACATAAAATATATGGTCAGTTTGCGATGCAAAATGATGGTAAAAGAAGAACTGGAAAAGCTTGGATTTCTAAATGTAATTATAGAATTAGGAATGGTTGAAATTTTGGACGAAGTATCAACAGAGCAGCGACAGCAATTGAAAGAGAGTCTGTTAAAATCCGGTCTTGAATTACTGGATGATAAAAAAAGCATTTTAATTGAAAAAATAAAAAATGTGATTACAGAAATGATTCACAATTCAGATGAGTTGCCAAAAGAAAAATATTCAGATTATATTAGCAAAAAATTGAATTATGATTATACATATTTAGCAAATACCTTTGCTGAAGTAAGGGGAATTACTATTCAGCAATTCATAATTATTCATAAAATTGAAAAAGTTAAAGAACTGATGCTCTATGAAGAGTTAAATCTTACTGAGATATCTTACAAAATGCATTACAGCAGTGTAGCACACCTTTCTAACCAATTTAAAAAGATAACGGGACTTTCTCCTTCTTTTTATAAACTATTAAAGAGCAAAAGAACCGAAAATCTTGAAAATATGTAAATATTTTAAATGTAAAATGAGGTTTTAGATTTTTCAGTTAAACTTTTAGTATTTCTAAGCAAACACTTTTAATCATACTCTTCTCCAAACCACACAACAGCAAATCCCTTATATAAACCGACTCCAATGGCGTTCCATTGATTTTCCCAAATGCCATCATTTACAATTACTGAATTATGACCGGGGCTATTTTTCCATCCCTCTAAAGCCACATCGGCTGTCATCTTAAAGTCACTGCAACAATCGTTTGAGCCGGCGGCAATTTCATAACCATCTCCGGTATAAGAAGTCAGCTCACGAGGTTTGTCCCACATACATTTTGCTTTTGTATGATCGTCCGTATAACAGCAAGAACTCCATTTGCCTTTATCTGACCAACTGTGTGGGTTACAAGGTTTTTTATCCGGTTTATTATAAACTAAATCCTGAACATGGGTCTGCGCTACATAAGTAAGCGATTTTGATAATGGTATATTTGGCAAGCCTTTGCTCTCTCTATACTCCATCAAGCCATTATAAAGTTTCATTTCCTCTTCAGAAAGTGATTGTGCTTGAATGTAAGAAAAGCAGGATATAAAAATAAAACAAAAAGTGAATAGTTTGATTTTAAAGATTTTCATGAAAAAACGATTATGATGTTTCAAACTATAAACGATAAAACAAAAACTAATCGTACTTAGGGATTAATTAATCAAAACATTTTAAAAATATCTACAAGTTGAGTTGTTTCTATTAGTAGTAAGATTCTAATCTAACTCGTAACTGTTATATCCCGCATTATTTTCTTGTTCGTTACAAGCTGCCTCTGCTTCGCTTACACTTGTTTTCACAAGGTCAAAAGTGATTTCACCTGCCAAAGTATCACAGGTACATTCATAAACTTCTTCTTTTACACAAGCAGTCATACTAAGTACCAATAGTGCAAAGGCAACTAACGTTAATTTTAACTTCTTCATGGTTTGCTTTATTATTTAACTAAAAATATAACTATTCCGGAAATTATTTTTTTTAAAAGGACTAAAATAAATTTATAAACAATAAAAAAAGTCTTATGTAGAACATAAGACTTTTAAATTTTTAATTTTAAGAATGATTTTAGTCCAACTCACAATTTGAATACAAAATAGATTCAAACGCTTCACAAGCATCTTCAGCATCACTTTTATTAGCATTTTCAAATTCGCCAACAACTACGCGTTCTCCTGTGCCATCTTCACAGGTGCAAGTGTAATCTTTTTTACAAGCAGTCATACTAAGACCTAATAGAGCGACTGCACCTAACATTAACTTTAAATTCTTCATGGTTTGTTTTATTAATTTTGTTAATAATATTCCAAATATAAAAAAAATTATGTTTTTTGATGATAATTAGTTTGTTTTTTTGAATTATGTTAAACAAAAAGGCCCTTTGAATTTCAAAGGGCCTTTTTTAATACATAATCTTAATGAGCTTAATCAATCTCACAGTTGGAGTAAAAAATAGACTCAACTGATTCACAAGATTCTTCAGCATCACTTTTGCTTACATTTTCGAATTCACCTACAACAACGCGTTCTCCTGTAGCATCTTCACAGGTGCAAGTGTAGTCTTTTTTGCAAGCAGTCATACTAAGACCTAAAAGTGCAACAGCACCTAACATTAACTTTAAATTCTTCATGGTTTAATTAATTAATTTGGTTAATAATGCACCAAATATCAATATTTAATATAATTAACCAAAGCTTTTAGGTAAATTTCTTATAATTAATTTTTATTTTATCAAAGAAAGTAACATATTATATTGAATTAAAGTAAAAAATATTTATATTAGTGTTTAGCTTTATAACAAGAAAAATATTCTTTTATGCATTTTGCAAGGGAAAATCCTTTAATCAGGATGATAATACCGTTTATTGCCGGTATTATTGTTTCTTCTTTTGCCATAATTGATTTTAAATTATTAATATCATTACTGTTTTTTCTTTTAGTTTCATTCGTCATTTTTCATTTTGTTTCCCGCCGTTCAGAGCTGAATTTTAAATGGAGGTTTTTGCCGGGATTATTTTTAAGTATGTTTTTATTTTTTACTGCCTGTACTATTAGTCAGTTAGTAAAACCCGAGTCTAAGAGAAACTATTTCCCCGAAGTTTATGAGAAAGAAGACATGCTTTTACTAAAGATAACTGAACTTTGGTCAGAAAGAGCCAGAAGTTATAGAACTGTAGCAGAGGTTCATGCTGTTTATAGAGATTCTGTATTTATAAATACCAGTGGAAAGGTTCTTTTATATGTTTCTAAATCAGATACTTCAGGATTGCCTGCTCCGGGAGAGTTGATGATTGCAAATGCTGATTTTCAATCTATTCCAAAGCCTACAAATCCTCATAATTTTGACTTTCACAAATTCATGGCCTCTCAGGGAGTTTATTATCAAATGTTTTTAAATGAAAATCAATTTTTAACTCCCGAAATCCAACCTCAGAAAAAGTCCATTATTTACCGAATTTTGTCTTTAAGGAAATACCTTTTAAATCAATTAGAAAATGTTTTTGATAGTTCCGTAGATTTGGCTGTTGCATCTGCTTTATTATTAGGATATAGAGATAATATTGATCCGGAATTAAGAGAGGCATATGCGGCTTCCGGAGCTATGCATATACTTGCTGTTTCTGGCTTACACGTTGGAATCATCTTTATCTTTTTTAAATACTTCACCTCTTTTTTAACCCGATTTAAATACGGAAACCTAATCCGGGCTTTGATAATAATCAGCTTAATTTGGTTGTTTGCAGTATTGACGGGTTTAGCACCCTCTGTTCGAAGAGCTTCCACTATGTTTACGATGATAACCATAGCTACTTTAGTTTCCGGAAAATCCTCTATTTACAATACTATAGCCGGTAGCGCATTGTTTCTTATGATTATAGATCCGGCTTTATTGTTTTCAATTGGTTTTCAACTTTCTTATTCCGCGGTAATTTCTATCATAGCTTTTCAACCGAAACTGTATTCAATTTTTCAGTTTAATAATGTAATTGCCGATAAAGCATGGGCGCTTACTACAGTTTCTATTGCTGCTCAATTGGGTACAGCTCCAATCAGTCTTTACTTTTTCAATATTTTTCCAAACTATTTTATTCTGACAAACCTGATTGTAATTCCTGCAGCCAGTTTGATTTTATATACAGGAATGCTATTTTTTCTGTTTCATCCGCTTATCTGGATAGGGGAAGCGGTCGGATTTGTTTTAAAATTGCTGGTTTCTGCTTTGAATGCGAGTGTTTTTCAAATTCGGCAACTTCCTTATTCTGTAACTGAAAATATCATCCTTCTACCCTGGGAGCCTTTTTTATTTATAGGCATGCTGTTTATTTTATACAGAATGTTTACTTTTTCATTTAAACCGGCTTTAGTTTTGTTTTTTGTTGCTCTCATGCTTTTCCAAACCGGAAGACTCTCCAGTGACAAGCTTGCCGAAAACAATACTTTTTTGAGAGTTTATGACACCGGGTCGCAATTTTGGTTAGAAGTTCGCAAAGGTAAAGTAAGCTATTTATTTGCATATACAAATCCGGAGGAATGTCAGGCCTACGATTTTAATGTTTTCCCGGCAGTGATGAAAGGTGGAGTATCAGATAAATTTCATCAAAAAGTAACGGATAAAAATCAGCTATTTACTTTTGCCGGTTATAATGTTTTACTTTTTGACAGCGTATTTTACAACACTTATGATTTAAGCTTATTGCCGGAAATAGATTTGCTGATTGTCGGACCGGTAAACCGCTTACCCATAAATCAAATAGTTGATAACAAAATACCTCAAAAAATCATCTTTTCGTCCACATTTAGTTATTTCCGTTCACTTAGCTGGCAGGAAATATGCAATGAAAATGATTGGCCCTGTCATTTTACAAACCTCTCCGGTGCCATTACTTTTTTTCCTGAAAAAAATAAACTGACAATATTTAATAATTAGGAATTACCTTTTGATAAAGTATGGTTTCATACCTCTTATTCCCATGTCGACAACGAATTCGCCTTCAAGGGGTTCCCAAATGCCATTATCATTATTGTCAACCCATTCAAAGCTGTTATTAACAGATAGAGAAACATACACGTCTATATCATTTGTTTCATTTCCGCTAATACTTAAAGTTTCAGCAAAAATACCGGTTACCAGGCAAGATCCGGGAGGTATAGGGGAGGTGGCGGCTAATGGATTAGGTACAGTTGTAACCGGAGCAGAACCGGAATCAACAGAAAAAGTCGTTTCAAATGCCCAAAAACCTTGAGACCTGTTTCCATAAACGTTCATTTTTTCATCTTTTATTTTTATTTCTTCCAGATAGTTATTATAGCCTAAAAAGGATGCCAAAGTACCTGTAAGATTGATATTCATAGCACTTAAAGCCACATCAAATTTTTGATATGCTAAAGAAACCCTTATATAATCATAGTTTCCGTTTTTAACATCTTTGAGTGGAATAGAAAAAAACACTTCATTGTTTCCGGCAAAATTTAATTTATTAAATTCAATTGCCAGGCTACCACCTTTTTCTGTATCATGACTTTGATATACGACTTCTCCTTCTCCAATTTGAGTAAACATGGTAGGAGTCAGCTCAATATAATGAGCAGCCATAGTTTCAATCTGTGGGGTTTGTGCTGCATGTCCATCCGGAATAGGAGATGGTTGACCTAAATTATCTAATCTTTGCTGATTTTCATCAAACACAAAAATAAAGTTCAGCATGGGCTCGTCTTTGTCTTTGTTACAGGCTGTAAAAAGAAATACTGAGAACATCAACAAACAAATATTACGTAAATTCATAGGATTTAATTTAATGTATAAAACTAACTAAAAAAACACAGTTCCAAAAATTATACCGAAATCTGATATTAAGTTTTTTAAATTAAGTTAAATGCAACATGATTATAAGTTTTCATTTTGCATAATTATTTTAGCCAATGCTCCGGCATGTATTTCGTGTTTTCCGGGATGTTGCAGATATTTGAATGGGATATCTTTTTTTTGCAAGCTTTCTTTTTCTAACTGAATTAATGACTCAGGAAGTATATTATCCTCCATTCCACCTACAATCGTAAGCGTAGTTTTTTCATTAAATAACTTCACCGCTTTGTTCCAGTTGATATCATAAGCCAGACTGCCGGACCAAAGTATCAGTTGTTTTATTTTTCTTTTGGTAGAGAGGTTAAATCTCATAGCAGTAGCTGCTCCCTGAGAAAATCCCAGTATTATAATGTCCGGTTTATTTTTTAAATTTGCAATTAGGGTTTTTAACAAATTATCCAGATAAATTCTGTAGTCATTTATTTCATTTTCCCTGTCTTCTTTTGTCATCCAACTTGCTACAGCTTTGCCTTTTCCGCCTTTTAAATAAAATCGGCTCAAGCCTTCCGGAGCAACAATATACCTGTCTTTATGCTGAATCCATTTGAAATTTTGAATAAATTCTTCAGCGAGTTGTCCATACCCATGCAATACTAACCAAATTTCTTTAGCGGTAGATAAACTACCCAGGGTATAATAACGGGCTGTTTTGGTAGTCTGAAGGTGATTAAGCTTGATTTTCATTTTTATTCATTACTTACTTGTTTACAATAAGCCGCAATTAACTAAAAAATTTTATTATTGTCTATTAAAATTATGCAGGAAAGTATTATTACCACACTTTTATTACCTTTTTCATTAGCAATTATCATGCTAGGAATGGGGATGTCCCTTGAGCTTAAAGATTTTAAACGAATAGCCGGTTATCCCGGATTAGTTTTATTAGGGTTGCTAAATCAATTGATATTGCTGCCGGTGATAGCTTTTAGCATTGCTATTTTGTTTGCTATGCCCCCGGAGTTTGCTGTGGGAATGATGATTCTGGCATGCTGTCCCGGTGGCGCTACTTCCAATCTGATAACTCATCTGGCAAAAGGCAATACGGCGCTGTCAATAACTCTTACAGCTTTTAGCAGTTTGATTATAGTTTTAAGTATCCCCTTAATACTGGAGTTTTCTTTAGATTATTTTTTAGGTCTGGACAGAACTGTTCAAATTAATTTTAAAGACACAGTTCTTCAGATTTTTTTCATAGTTGTTTTGCCCGTTATTATAGGTATGTTTATTCGTAAACGCAATTTATATTTAGTAAATAGACTGGAAAAACCGGTGAAAATATTTTCTGCCCTAATACTGGCTGTAGTTATTTTTGGTGCTATATTAGCCAATCATGCAATTATTGCAGATGCTTTTGTAAAAGTTGGTTTGCCGGTCATTATTTTGAACATTTCTACTATGCTAATTGGCTTTTATTTATGCACTATTTTTTTTGGCAATTTTAAGGATAGTGCTACTATCAGTATAGAGTCCGGTATTCAAAACGGAACGCTTGCAATTTATATCGCCCTAACTATTTTGGAGCAGGAAGTTTTCTCTATAGTTCCTGCAATTTACAGCTTGTTCATGTTTATCAGCGGAACAGCTTCTATTTTTATTTTTTCTGTTAAGATTCGTAAGTAAAAACAATTATAGGCTTTATTTAAATACATTTAAAACATAGGTTTTTCTGAACAGAAAAATGTAATTTTGTGTTCGATTGTTTGATGGTTTTAAAATAAAATTTTGCAATTAGCATTTATATTCTAAGCAAACGAAAACGCTTACTTTTTAAACAATAATTGCCAAAATGCATAAAAATAATTAGAATGAAAAAAATGCATATTATCGCTCTACTCATGATTGCTGCCTCTATGGGAGTTATAATTACAATGGTAGGGGATTTTAGTAGATATGCCGTATTTGCTGATGCACATTCCGAAGATGGCAGAGAATTTCATGTAGTGGGTGAATTGATAAAAGAAGATCAAATGCATTATGATCCCTTAACCGATGCGAATTTATTTTCTTTTTGGATGAAAGATAGAGCAGGAGATGAAAGACAGGTAGTTTTCAGAGGAACTAAGCCCCAGGATTTTGAAATGACTGAAGAGATTGTTTTGACAGGCAAAATGGTAGGTGAAAAGTTTCATGCTTCAAAAATTTTAATGAAATGCCCGTCAAAATATATTGAAGACGAGTTTGAATTTACAGAGGTTAAAGCATCTTATTAATGGATATTCAATACGCTGGAGAGGCTTTAATGCCGGGTTATTTAGGACGATTTTTTGTTGTTCTGGCTTTTGTAGCAGCCTTATTTGCGGCTGTTTCTTATTTTTTTAGTGAAAAGTCTGAGGTCGAAGACCAAAAAAATAGCTGGAAGTGGTTGGGCAGAATTGGATTTGGTCTCCACGGAATTGGTGTTTTTGGTATAGTTGGTGTACTTTTTTATCTTATTAATAATCATCATTTTGAATATATTTATGTTTGGAAGCACTCATCTCTCGAGTTGCCAAAGCAGTACCTACTTGCCTGTTTTTGGGAAGGACAGGAAGGCAGTTTTCTACTTTGGTCTTTTTGGCATGTAATTCTTGGCTTTGTATTAATTTTTTCCACAAAAAAGTGGGAAGCTCCTGTAATGATGGTAGTAGCTATCACTCAGCTTATATTAGCTTCTATGCTTCTTGGAATCCATGTGTTTGATTATAAGGTGGGCAGTAATCCATTTATACTTTTAAGAGAAGAAATGGATGCTCCAATCTTTGCTTTGGCAAATTATCTTGACTTTATAGAAGATGGTAACGGTCTGAACCCCTTATTGCAGAATTATTGGATGGTTATTCATCCGCCCGTCTTGTTTGTTGGCTTTGCTGCATCTGTTGTTCCCTTTGCCTACTCTATAGCTGCGCTTTGGAGAAGAGATTATAAAAGTTGGGTAAAGCCGGTTTTGCCATGGGCTATATTTACTTCTTTTTCTCTGGGAATGGGGATTTTAATGGGTGGTGCCTGGGCATATGAATCTTTGAGTTTTGGTGGTTTCTGGGCCTGGGATCCTGTGGAGAATGCTTCTTTAGTACCCTGGCTGACTATTATAGCAGGAATACATGCATTAGTAATTTACAAAAGCAGCGGATATGCCTTAAAAAGCACCTTCGTACTCTTAATCATCACTTTTATTCTCATTCTTTATTCGTCATTTTTAACCCGTAGTGGTATTTTAGGTGATACTTCAGTACATTCTTTCACCGATTTGGGTATGTCCGGTCAGTTGTTGACCTTTATTTTTGTATTTCTGATAATGGGTATTGCTTTATTGATTTACCGTTGGAAAGAGCTACCGGAGAAAAAAGATGAAGAAAAGTTTTCAAGTCGTGAGTTTTGGATGTTTGTGGGTATACTCGTGTTGATTCTGGCTTCTGTTCAAATAACAATTACAACATCAATTCCGGTTTTTAATGCAATTTTTGGTACTAACTGGGCTCCCCCAACGGATGTTATAGGACACTATAATTCTATACAAATATGGGTGGGTATTATTGTTCTGATTTTTACTGGTTTTACACAGTTTTTGCGTTACAAGAAAACGAGTGCATCAAAAGCAACTAAAAGTATTGCCATAGGAATTTTGATTAGTACCATTTTAACTGTCTTAATTGCAATAGGAGCCCGCATTTCCGGTCCGGATTATTTGTTGCTTTTATTCGCAGCTATTTATGCTATAGTTGGGAATCTTCACTACATGATAAAAGTGATAAAGGGAAAAATCCTTGTTTCGGGTGGCAGTGTAGCTCACCTTGGGTTTGGTTTCTTAATCCTCGGGGTTTTGATTTCTAATTATAATAATGAAGTAATTTCACTAAACAGAAGCGGAATTGATTTTGGAGATAGCTTTGATGACGAAAGTAAATTAAAAAACATACTTTTAAGAAGGGATATGCCTGTTCCTATGGGACCATATGAAGTAACATATTTAGGAGACAGTACTTCGGGGCCGAATATCTATTATAAAGTTAATTACAAGCGAATAGATAAAGAGACAGGTCAGGTTTTAGAAGAGTTTAATTTGTTTCCGAATGCTCAGATAAATCCGGAGATGGGTGGCTTGATTTCTAACCCTTCAACCAGGCATTACCTTACCCGTGATATTTTTACGCATGTTACTTCAGTTCCCGACAAAACAAAAATTGAAGAACTGAAAGATGAATGGGAAGAAATAAAAATTTCGCTGGGAGATACTTTTTTTACAGCTAGAAGTTTTGCCATACTGGAAAATATAAACCCGCAACCTACGCATCCTAATTATGAAAAGATTAGCGGAGATTTACCTATCGGTGCAAGAATACGTTTTCGAACTTTGGAAGGTGCTGAATACCTGGCCGAGCCTTTATTTGTGATTAGAGGTAACAGAGTGATTTTTGTAGAAGACGAGGTGATGCCTTTAAGTATACAAATTCGTTTACAGGATGTATTACCGGAAGAAGAGAAGTTTGTGATAGCTTTTTGGGAGGAAGATTTCGAAAATGATTTTATCATCATGAAAGCTATGATTTTCCCTTACATAAATTTACTTTGGCTGGGATGTATTCTCATGCTGCTGGGCTTTTTACTAAGTTGGATAAAAAGATATACAGACAACAGAAGGGATCAAAGAAAGCTTAAGTCTGCGTAAACTGTTTTTCTATTTGTATTTTAGACTTTTCATTTTAAAAGAATCTAAAAAAAATAGTGAAACCCTTAATCCACATATTAGGTAATGGAAATGTTGCTCAGGTATTAGCTGTTCAGCTTACAAATTCAGGCTATTCTATTCAAAGTGTTTATGCAAGGAAGAAAGAGAATGCTAATGAAATACAAACTCTGACAGGAGCTGTCGTAACGGATAAGATATCTGATATAGAAAAAATGCAAGGGATAGTTTTCTTTGCTTTATCAGATACAGCCACAGCTGAATTTTGTAAAAGAATCAAATTTAAAAAAGATGTACTTGCTGTTCACACTTCCGGTACTCTTCCGGATAATTTATTAGCAGAGTGCTCAGCTGATTACGCTGTGTTTTATCCATTCCAATCTATCCATAAAACAGATGAAGGAAATCCATTTAAGGGAATACCTGTTGGGATTTATGCTTCTAAAGAAGAGAGTTATCAATTACTTAGTAATATAGCTTTTTCTTTGTCTGCTGAAGCATTTGAAATTACAGAGAAACAAAGAAAGGTATTGCATCTTTCAGGGGTTTTAAGTAATAACTTCACCACCTTTTTGATAAATGAAGCTGCTCAGTTATTGAAAATAAATGATTTAAACCCAAATCTGATTGCACCCCTGATAAAAAAAACTCTAAATATACCGGATTTTACTAAAAAACAATTGCCTCAAACCGGACCTGCCATCAGAAATGACAAGGAAATAATCAGAGAGCATCTGAAATTACTGGAAAAGGATCATAATCTTTCTGAAGTTTATGAAATGTTAACAAAAAGTATCCGCTTACGCATAAAAGACAATTCAAGTCAACTATAAATATCTTTTTAATACTTAATTTTGTGAAAATTATATAAATGGCTTCTTTTATTGGGTTTTTTAAAATAATCAGACCTTTAAACTTATTGTTTATAGTGTTGGCTCAGTTTTTAGTCAGATATGCTATTATCTTACCGGCATTTGAGATTTATAATATAGAACCCACACTAAATTTTTTAAACTTTTCACTTTTAGTACTATCAACGGTATTAATCGCAGCAGGTGGTTATGTTATAAATGATTATTTTGATGTAAAAATCGATTACTTAAACAAACCTAAAAAGGTTTTTATCGATAATAATATCAGCCGAAAAACAGCTATGAAAGCTCATGTTATTTTGAGTGTGTTGGGTGTTATATCGGGTATTTATCTCTCTTATATAATTGGCAATTTCAGCCTTTCCATTATTTTTCCGGTTGTTGCCGGTTTACTTTGGTTTTATTCGACTACTTATAAAAAACAAGCACTCATTGGGAATTTTATCGTTTCATTTTTAACAGGCTTGATTTTGTTAATGGTTGTGTTATTTGAGCCCAAACTATTAGATTTGGAAATTCTTGGAATACGGTATATAGCCCTTCCGGTTTTGTATACAGTTGTTGCTTATGCCTTTTTTGCTTTTTGGGTTTCATTAGTTAGAGAAATTATAAAGGATTTACAGGATATGCAAGGGGATATTGCATTTGGATGTGAAACTTTACCTATTAAGATTGGTATCCCCAAAACGAAATTGATTGTCGCGGTATTAATTGTAATACAAATTGCTTTAATTGGCTTTATACAGCTTCAATATTTAGATACTCAGTATTATGAAATACAGCAAGGCCGGTTTCTTTATATCTTTATTTTCATTCAGCTTCCCATGGTTTATATTTTATACAAACTACGCAGAGCTGATAAAGCCGCAGATTTTCAAGTCATGAGCAATATTGTGAAATTTGTAATGCTTGCAGGTATTTTATCTATGCCGGTTTTTCAGTTTATTATTTAATATGAATTTAGATTACCCTTATAGAATTGTTTTAGCTTCAGCATCGCCAAGACGAAAAATGTTATTGGAACAGTCAGGCTTTAAAGTTGAAGTCAGGCCTTCTCCCGCAGAAGAAGTTATTCCCCCGGATTATCCTGTTTTAGAAGTTCCTGAGTATTTGGCGGGATTGAAGTTGCAGCCTTTTAAGGAGATGCACAAAAAAGGGGAGGTGTATATAGCAGCAGATACCGTCGTGATTTTGAATAATAAAATTTATGGGAAGCCCCTAAGCAGGGATAATGCTGTTCAAATGCTGAAAGATTTTTCCGGTGAAATGCATCAGGTAGTAAGTGGAATAGCCTTGCTTTCACCAAATGGAAAAGAAGTGCGTTTTAGTGAAACTACAAATGTTTACTTTTCTAAATTAACGGATAAGCTAATTGAAAACTATGTAGATTCTTATGAACCCTATGACAAAGCAGGTTCTTATGCAATACAGGAAGCTATTGGACTTTTAGGAATTGAAAAAATAGAGGGCTGCTATTATAATGTTGTAGGCTTACCGGTTAATGCTTTGAATAAACATTTGCAAAGCTGGGTTTAAACAAGTTTATTCACTTTCTTTTTCCCATAAATGAAAGTTAAATCCGAATGGTGTATAGACTAAATAGCTCTTTTTGTTTTCAGGAGTTTTAGTTTCTCTTGCTTGGCAACCGGATGCTTCTAATTCTTTAATAGTACTTTCCATTTCTGAGGTAAAAAATTCGAAATAGGTGCGACATGCAGGATTATTCTCAATGTAAAAGTTAATATTATTGAGTTTGAAGTGCGTTTCATTGGCATGATAACTTTTAATTTCCATTTTTAAGAAGTCTTTGAAAAAAACAACGGCCTTCTCATACTCTCGAACCTGAATTGCAATATGTGGACTAAAATGCATAATGTAGATATTTTAGATTTGAGAATTATATTTTGTAAAAATATATAAATTTTATCAAAATGAATATATAGAAAATGAGAATTGCATATTCATAATTGGCAAAAATTAAGTTTTAAAAAACACATTAGCCTTTTAGAAACACTACTCTAAAACGATTTCTGTATTCTCGAGTTTTTGCTTAGCTTTTTGGATTGAGCTTGAAGTAAGTCGGTTATCTTTTATAATAAGCGTTTCCAGATTTTTTAATTCCCAAAGTCCATCAGGTAAGTTATTTAAGTAATAATTCCCGCTTAAGTCTAAAATTTCAAGATTTTGCAATTCAGCAATTTGGTCGGGGATTTTATCATAATAATTGTAAGCTAAATAAAGTCTTTTTAAATTTTTAAAAGTAAAAATCTCCTCCGGGAAATTTCTTTTCTTTTGTAATCCTAAATCTAAATACCAGACCTTTTCCGGATTTTTGGCTGCTTCTTCAATATCTGTAAACCAGTTTTCTGTAAACATTAAATCCTGCAGGCTTTCACCATCATATTGAGCAAAAGTATTTACACTTAAAAAAGTAAAAAGTGAGAGAAGGAAGTATTTCATTATTTTATTTTTACTTATTAAAATTCTAAATACAGCATTCGATTAGTTTTGAAAAATTCAGTCCTCTAATTTATGAAAAAAATAGATATAAATAAATCAGGGGGCAGACTATTTAATACAATAACTTTTTAGCTATTTCCGCATCTATTTCTAATTGTTGACGGAGCTCTTCGGAATTATTAAACTTTATCTCATTTCTGATAAAAGAAATGAATTCCACTTTTAGCTTTTGATTGTAAATGTCTTTATTAAATTCAAAAATATGCACCTCAATACTTTTTGAGCCATTGTTAAAGGTTGGTCTCAGGCCAATATTTGCCATTCCCTTGTATGCGTTAGATGATGAACCTGTTTTGACATTTACAGCATAGACTCCATTTGCCGGTATGAGTTTATGTTCGTTTTCTACAGTTAAATTGGCGGTTGGGAAGCCGATAGTTCTGCCAATTTTTTTACCGTCGATTACCTTTCCGTTAATAGAAAAGTTATGCCCTAAAAGTTCGTTTGCTTTTTCAATTTCTCCCTGAAGCAATGCATTTCTTATTTTTGTTGAGCTAACAGTGATATCATCTATCATTTTGGCTGAAATTTCTTCAACCTTAAAATCTAATTCTTTCGATAGGGAGTTAAAAGTCTCTATCCCTCCGGAACGGTTTTTCCCGAAACGGTGATCGTATCCAATGATGACAGTATGCGGCTTAATATTATTGTAAAGGAAATTTCTCACATAATCTTCAGGCAGCATATCCGAAAAACTTTTTGTAAAAGGTACTATGATTAAATTATCAAGCCCAAATTGTTTAAGAATCTCTGTTTTCTCTTCAATAGTTTGGATAAGCTTTATTTTATCCCCTTTTTGGTTAAGCACAATTCTGGGATGCGGATGAAAGGTAAGCAAAATAGTTTCTCCGGAAATTTTTTGAGCAGCTTCCTGCATTTGCCTGATAATAGCTTTATGTCCAAAATGAACACCATCAAAAGTACCTACTGTCAGTATACCATTTTTAAATTTGGGTAGGGACATTAAATCTCTGAATACGCGCATCAGTCCGGTTTGTTATTTTGTTTCATTTTTTGATCTGCGATGCTTTCTATACATTCTTCAACGGTAAAAGCATTTTTCACATCATACAAACCAATCTTGGTGCGCCTGAGTTCATGTAAGTAAGCTTTACTATTCAAACTTTTTCCAAAATCAAAGGCAAGGCTTCTGATATAAGTGCCTTTAGAGCAGCTTACTTCAAAATGCACCATTGGCAGTTCAACTTTTTTTATCACAAAATCGATAATGTTTATTTTTCTGGCTGTCATTTCTATATGTTCACCTTTTCTGGCTTTTTTGTAAGCCCTTATTCCATCTTTTTTTATAGCAGAGAAGATCGGAGGCATCTGAAGTTGCTCACCGATAAAAGTTTTTGCAGATTCCTGAATTTGTTCTTCTGTTATGCCGCTTATGTCATTTGTACTTTCAATTTCTGTTTCCCTGTCATAAGAGGGTCTGTGCGCTCCCAGATAAATGATACCCTCATAGGTTTTCCCCAATTCACTAAACTCCTGAAGCTTTTTGGTAAACTTACCGGTACATAAGATAACCAATCCGGTAGCAAGCGGATCGAGTGTTCCTGCGTGCCCTGTTTTGGCTTTAGTTCTTCTTTTAATCAGATTTACAACATCAAAGGATGTCCATTCGTAGGGTTTGTCTATTAAAAGGGTTGCGCCTTCTTTCAAAGTATCTAAATCTGGGAAGACCATATCATCGCTATTATTCCTATTGCAAAGCAATAGATTCCAAAGTAAAAAAGATTTCCTTTGCGGACAATATTAATCATCCACTTGCAAGCAACAATTCCTGAAACAAGTGCCGCTATGAAAGCTATTGCAAGCATATTATTTTCGTGGCTTGCAGTAAATCCGGCATCTGACAATTCTTTAAACTGTAATAAAGTTGCACCAAGCATTGGAGGAATAATCATAAGAAATGAAAATCGGGTAGCCTGATCCTTTTGTGCGCCCATAAATAATGCGGCTGCCAGGGTTGCTCCTGAACGGGAAATACCGGGTATTATGGCTGCAGCCTGAAATAAACCAATTATAATTGCCATTAAAAAGGTGATTTTTTTGTCTTTGCCACTCATTTTTAAGGTTGCAAACATTAATGATCCGGTAACTAACAACATTGCACCAACCCAAAAAGCCCTTCCTTCAAACAATTCTTCCGCCTGACTGCCAAACAAATAATACACGATTCCCAAAGGAATCATTGATAAAAGTATTTTTAAGGCAAATAAACTGTCATCTGTTTTCTTAAATTGCAGCAGGTCTTTAAAAATCAGGAAAATATCTTTTCTAAACACAACTAGTGTGCTTATCATAGTTGCGATATGAATAATGATTTGAAACCGAAGTCCCTCCTCAATATCTGCCCCTAACAGCACTTTAGCCAATTCTATATGACCACTGCTGCTGATGGGTAAAAACTCGGTAAAACCTTGCAATAAACCTATTAAAATTGACTCAATCCAATTCATGCGCTCACATCTGCTTTGTCGGACTGTTTCGTTGGATTAAAATCTTTAAAAATTCCCCAAATAATTATAATAACACCTAAAATAAGAACGATAGGAGAAACTACTGTTCTACGGGTACTGTATAGTCCGGCCTCGTTAAAAAAGCTAGGGTCATCATTATAACCTCCAATCATAAGGATGAATCCCAGCCCCATGACTAAAGTTCCGCCTATTAAAACATAAAAATTTTTAACATCTAAAAAAGGTTCGTATTTGGTTTTTTTAGATCTGCCCGAAACTACGGGTTTTTTAATTTGTGGCTTTTTTTTCATTTATAAAGCATTTATTCGTTTAATTTTAATACAAATCATCCAAGCGCATTTTTAAATATTTTAGAACGGCACCTAAAGTGCTGATTACTGAAATAAACAATCCTAAAATAAAAATAACTGCGAAGATAAGGGCACTTATTGTCCAATTATGTAAATCAGCTAATTCCGGAACACGTATATACACAAAGTATAAAAGTGCAGCTAACATAATTAAGGTGATAATAATACTCAGTAAGCCGTTTAAAATTGCTCTGCTAATAAAGGGTTTAAGTATAAACCACTTTGTGGCTCCAACCAACTGCATACTTTTTATAATAAAACGATTGGAGTACATACTAAGTCGTAAAGTATTGTCTATAAGCGCTAAGGCGATTATCAAAAGTAATACAGATATGATTCCTAATCCGATTCCAATTTTTCTAATGTTTTCATTAACCTGTACTATTAAATCTTGTTGAACCAAAACATCGCTGACTTCTCTGTAGAGCATCAACTTTTCATTTATCATTTGAATACTGTCAGGGTTGGCATATTCTGCCGTAAGATAAAATTCAACGGATGAAAAAATGGGGTTATAACCCAGTAAATCTAAAAAGTCTTCTCCTAACTGTTCGTTTAATCGCTCGGCTGCTTTTTCAGGACTGATATATGATGCTATTCGAACAAAATCTTCTGCTTGTAGCCTTTTTTCCAACTGTAAGCCGTCAGATTCACTGATGTTTTGCTTTAAAACAACCGTAACTTCAACATTTTCTTTGAAATATCTTCCCAGTTCATTCGCATAAAAAAGCAGATAACCCAATGATCCCAAAAGAAATAATACGAAAGAAATACTGACTATAGAATAAATATAAGTCGGAGATTTTCTCTTTCCCGGTTTTTTGCCAAACTGATAGGCCATTAAAGCACTTTTTTTGTAACTGCGAAATTACATTAATTCATTAAATAAGTTAAATTTAAATAGAAATAAGCGTTTTGTTTTACAAAGGATATCTTTTTTCTGTCTTTTTCTTTAGCTGTTTACTCTTAAGTAGCAATTAAAGTGAGTTGCATATTAAATTTATTTATAAACAAAATTAGCATTCTTATATTAGCTTAAAAAATAGAAATTTCTGCTTAAAAGCGGTATTTGAATACTAAAAATGCGATTAAAGATTACTAATATTGCAAGAGGATTCAATAACAATTTTAAAGATATTTACGAATGGAATACAATCCGGGCAAGATTGAAAAAAAGTGGCAAAAATTCTGGGAAGAAAACCGGACTTATAAGATAAATGATAAAGATACTCATAAGCCTAAGTTTTATATCCTGGATATGTTTCCGTACCCTTCCGGGGCAGGGCTGCATGTCGGACATCCATTAGGTTATATCGCTTCAGATATTTTTTCCCGCTATAAGCGTATGTGCGGATTTAATGTATTACATCCAATGGGGTTTGATGCATTTGGGCTGCCGGCAGAGCAGTACGCTGTTGAAACCGGACAACACCCTGCGAAAACTACTGATGTAAATATAAAAAGATATAAGGAACAATTAAAATCTATAGGCTTTGATTATGACTGGAGTCGTGAAATTCGTACCTCTGATCCGAAATACTATAAATGGACTCAGTGGATTTTTATACAGTTATTTAATCATTATTATGATGTAGAAAAGCAAAAAGCTGTTTCTATAGATAAGCTGATAGCTCATTTTGACCAAAATGGCAGTAAAAACCATACGGCATTCACAGATAAAAAAGCAACTATTTTTTCAGCTGCTGAATGGAAATCATTCGGGGAAAAAGAAAAGTCAGAGATATTAATGCAGTACCGAATTGCATATCAAACGTATGCAGATGTAAACTGGTGTCCGCAATTAGGTACAGTTCTGGCAAATGATGAAGTAAAAGAAGGACTTTCTGTCAGAGGAGGCTTTCCGGTAGAGAAAAAATCAATGCGGCAATGGTTTTTGAGGATAACCGCCTATGCTGAGCGTTTAATTGCAGATATGGAAATGCTTGATTGGAGCGATTCTTTAAAAGAAATGCAGAAAAACTGGATAGGCAAATCTCAGGGTGCAACTGTTTATTTTGAAATTGAGGGATTTACAGAAAAAATAGAAATTTTCACTACCCGTCCCGATACAATCTTTGGAGCGACCTTCATGGTATTGGCACCTGAACATCCACTGGTTCAAAAGATTATGTCAAAAGATGCAGCACCGGAAATTAAAAAATATATAAAAGAGGTAAAAAATAAGTCTGAGCGGGAAAGGATGTCAGAAGTAAAGAAAGTAAGCGGAGTGTTTACCGGCGCTTATGCCAAACATCCTTTTAGTGGTGAAAAAATACCGGTCTGGATAGCGGATTATGTACTTATGGGTTACGGCTCCGGAGCTATTATGGCAGTCCCTTCCGATGATCAGAGAGACCGATTATTTGCTGAAAAGTTTAACATTCCTATTATAGAAGTAGTTGATCAATCTGAGTATAAATCTGCAGAGATAGGGGACAAGGTGGGCAGAATGAAAAATTCTGATTTTTTAAATGGATTGGAAGTTGTGGAAGCTATAGAGAAAATAATCTCAAAAATCGAATCTGAGAATATTGGCAATCGTACTACCAATTATAGACTGAGAGATGCCGGTTTTAGTCGTCAAAGATACTGGGGGGAACCTTTTCCTGTTTTTTACAAAAATGGAATACCACAGTTGTTGAAAGAAAGTGATTTACCCTTAGAACTTCCGGAGGTAAAATCATACAAACCAAGCGGTTCAGGGCAATCTCCTTTAGCCGCACTGAATTCATGGGTGGAGATTGATGAAAAAACAATCAGGGAAACAGATACCATGCCGGGCTTTGCCGGCTCCAGCTGGTATTTTTTAAGATATATGGACCCTCATAATAACGAGGAGTTTGCTAACAAAAAAAAGGTCGATTATTGGCAGGATGTTGATTTGTATATCGGAGGTGCTGAACATGCCGTTGGGCATTTGATGTATGCCCGTTTTTGGAATAAATTCCTATATGATATTGAAAAAGTTTCTGTTAAAGAGCCCTTTAAAAAATTGATTAATCAGGGAATGATTCAGGGTAGATCAAATCTCATTTTTAAAAGAAAAAAGGCTAATGTTTTTATTTCTGCCGATGTATTGGAGGATTATCTGAAAGAAAATAATTTAACTGAAGAAGATGTAATTTCTTTTAATATTGATATTAATTTGACTGAAAATGATTTTCTGAATATAAAGGCTTTCGAAAAAAACAGACCGGAATATGAAGGGAGTAAATTTATTAAGAACAGCGATAACCTTTTTAAGTGTACTGTTTTAATTGAGAAAATGTCCAAGTCTCTGTATAATGTTGTTAATCCGGATGATATTATTGAAGAGTATGGGGCAGATGTATTCAGGATGTATGAGATGTTTTTAGGGCCTATAGAAATGCATAAACCCTGGAACACAAATGGAATTGATGGTGTGGCTAAGTTTATGAAACGCTTTTATAAGTTGTTTTATAATGATGAAGGGAAGTTTGTTGTAACAGATGAAAAAGCGGATGAGCAGGAGCTAAAGATTTTACACAAAACCATAAAAAAAGTCAGGCTGGATATAGAAAATTTCTCATTTAATACAGCAGTTAGCGCATTTATGGTTTTAACAAATGAGCTAACCAAAATGAATTGTCATAAAAGAGAGATACTGGAAAACTTTGTTTTAACTTTAGCTCCCTTTGCCCCACATATCTGTGAGGAGTTATGGAGTGAATTAGGAAACAAAACAACTGTAATTCATGAAAAAATACCTCAGCATGATGAAAAATATCTGAAAGAAGATGCTTTTGAATATCCGGTGTCTATCAATGGGAAAATGCGTTTAAAATTAACATTTGAAATAGGTGTTAAAAAAGAAGTTGTCGAAAAGGAAGTAATGGCTCATGAGATTGTTAAAAAGTGGGTGGGAGAGAAAAATCCTAAAAAAATCATTTTTGTACCGGGTAAAATTATAAATATAGTTGTCTAAGTATTAAAACAATGGTTGATTATAGATGTTACTTAAGTGAACTTAAAATCTGAGCAGATTTTTGATAGAAAATATAAGTATATTTAACACACACAAAAAAGGTCAACTAAATGATAAAGATTATTGAATGTCCGAGAGATGCAATGCAAGGCATAAAGCAATATATTCCGGTTGCGGACAAAGTGCGTTATTTACAGTCACTTATTGAGGTCGGATTTGATACCCTTGATTGCGGAAGTTTTGTCAATCCAAAAGCAGTTCCTCAAATGGCTGATACAGCAAAGGTGCTGGATTCTTTAGATTTAGATAAAAGTGAAACGGAGATTTCTGTTATAGTTGCTAATGTGCGCGGCTCTCAGGAAGCTGTGAAGTTTTCAATGGTGGATATACTAGGGTTTCCTTTTTCTGTGTCAGAAACTTTTCAGTATCGAAATACAAATGCAAGTATAGAGGAAGCTTTTTTACGAATAGAAGCAATTCAAAGGCTTTGTGTAATTCACAATAAGAAAATGCTGATTTATATTTCCATGGGCTTTGGAAATCCTTACGGAGACCCATGGGAACCTGAAGTTGTGGGTGATTGGGTAAGGAAATTAAAGGAGTTAGGGATTAAAGATTTTTCTATTGCAGATACGGTAGGTCTGGCAGATAAAGAATCTATAAAATATATATTCAGTTATCTTACAAAAGAATTTGAAGATTTAAATTTTAGCGCACATTTTCATACATCACCGGATAACTGGAGAGAGAAAATTGAAGCAGCTCACCAGAGTGGCTGCCAAATATTTGAAGGAGCAATTAAAGGTTTTGGAGGTTGCCCTATGGCAAAAGATGAGTTAGTAGGTAATATGCCTACGGAGAATATTATTGAATATTTTCATGAAAAAGATATACCTTTAAATTTGTCCAGGCAAGCATTAGAGAAAGCAATATCGCTAAGTCTGGATATTTTTCCTGTTCAGGTAAACTAATTTTTAAGCTTCAAGGATTAAAAAAAAGGAATTTATGCACATTATTAGTCATGGTGCTGCTCAAACTGTAACAGGTAGTTGCCATATTTTAGAAGCAGGCGGATTAAAAATTCTTCTTGATTGTGGGTTTTTTCAGGGCAAAGGGGTAGAAATGTCAGTTAAAAACAGAAATTTCCCTTTTGACCCCAAAGAAATTGATTTTGTATTACTTTCACATGCTCATATTGACCATTCAGGTAATTTGCCTCAACTAGTAAAAAAAGGATTTAAAGGTAAAATCTTCTGTACACATGCCACCTATGAATTGGCAGAGCTACTTTTACTTGATAGTGCTGCTATACAAATGGCCGATACAGATTACATAAATCAGAAAAGAGCAAAAGAGGGCAGGCCTTTTATTGAGCCTCTGTATAATGATACTGATGTTTATGAATGTTTACAATATTTTGAAGTTACAGAGTATGCCAGAGATATAGTTTTAAATAAGGCTGTTCAATTTTCATTTACCAATACCGGTCATATTATTGGCAGTGCTGCCATTCATGTATCAGTATATAATGAAAAGGGTAAAAAGAAAGTTTTTACGTATACCGGTGATATTGGGCGATACAAAAACCGGATTTTAGACTTTCCGGAGGATATTCCCCAATCAGATTTTATTATGTTAGAAGGCACTTACGGTGACAGAGAGCATGATGAAATTGATACAGTAGAGAAAAAATTGTTAAAATATGTTGAAGAAACCTGTCTGATTAAAAAAGGAAAGTTGATTATTCCGGCATTTAGTGTAGGCAGAACTCAGGAAATTATTTATGTTTTAAACAACTTATCAGAGACCGGTAAGCTACCCCCAATTGATGTTTTCGTAGATAGTCCAATGGCGGTAAATGCTACTGAAATTATGAGAAGACATGCATATTTATTTAATCCTGAAATTCGCAAAATAATGGAGTCTGAAGACCCTGACCCATTTGGTTTTAACCGGCTTCATTATATCAAAGATGTGAAAGATTCTATTGCTTTAAACAAAAGAACTGCTCCCTGTATTATAATTTCATCTTCAGGGATGATGGAAGGTGGTAGGGTTAAGCACCACCTTAAACACAACATTGAAAATGAAAACAATTCAATCCTGATTACCGGCTATTGCGAGCCAAGTACTTTAGGTGGACGCATACAAAGTGGGGATAAGCAAGTTAGTATTTACGGTAGAACTTATGATGTCAATGCCAATGTTTTAACACTGAATGCATTAAGCGCCCATGCTGATGTAAATGAGTTGATGGAGTATGTAACAGTTGGGGATTTAGTAAAGGTAAAGAAGTTGCTTTTAGTACATGGTTTACCCCAAAGTCTCCTTAGTTTAAAAGGGCGTTGTGAAAGAACAGGTTTTAAAGATGTAATCGTCTCAGAACCACATAAAGCCTATGAATTGGCATAAAAAAAGGTGCTTATAACTTTATAAACACCTTTTTTTTAATTTTGAAAACTAAACTTATCTGTTGATAACGAAATTAGAATTACTCAAAATTTGACCTTCAGCATCTCTTACAATCAGGAAGTAAGAACCGGCTATCAGTTTATTTACTTCAATGATATGAATTGAGTTTGTTACTTTATTTTCAATCAAAACTCTACCTTGTAAGTCAACAACCTGTGTTACCAAATCATTTGTTTCTATAAACTCAGTAAACTCAATATTCAGTTTATTATCTGCAGGATTTGGGTAAAGATTAACCAATACCTTTTCAGTAGACAAATTTACTACGCTGTTAAATGGAGATACAACAACTTCTACAGTATTAGAAGAGCAAAATACCGGTGTTCCGTCATCACATACAGTATATTCAAAACTGTCGGTTCCGGTAAATCCGGCATTCGGAGTATAAGTAACTGTTCCGTCACCATTATCGGTAACCGTACCATTAGCAGGGTCTGAAAGATTGTCAACTACAACATTATCTCCGTCACAATCAAATGTATTAGCTAATATATCAATTATAACAGATTGATCTTGAACTACCGTTGCATTTATAGCATTTGCTTCGGGAGCAGTATTTGTGTTAGTACCTGAAACTGAAACATTATCAATATTCAGTACACTGCCGGGAGTTCCGTCAGCACCATTAGAAGATGCAAATGCAATTAATAAGGTATCAGGCATATCACAACTTGTATAAACAAAATCAATAGAAAATTCAGTAAAGGTATTTTGTAAATTACTTGGTTGATAAACCGCTGAACCTATAATTTCACCGTCTTTCTTAGCAAAAGCTAAAATAGCAGCAGTGTCTACACCTGCCGGGACATATCTGTAAAAACCGGAAAAAGTAGCATAACGCTGATTTATTGGAGTTCCACCGGTAATTAATTCGTCCAATTCAAAGTTTCCGGAAATTAAAGCAGCTTGATCTACTACAATCTCACCGTTAGTTACTGCACCGGGAACATCAAAAGATATAAAACCGGCATTAATATTACCTGTTTCCATTCTAACTGAGTAGCTTCCGGTGTGAACATTAACATCATCTTTAGTTACGAAAGTTTCACTAATTGGAATAGGTTCAGTGATGTTAGTAATTGGGTTAGTCGTATTCCAGCCATCCGGCTCTTCATAATCACCGTAATCTGTCCAGTTTTCAAATGTTGGGTTTAAAATTTGGGCAGTAATAATAAGAGTGCTTGCTAAAAAGCAAATCAGGGTTAGATAAACATTTTTCATAGTGTTAATTGTTTTATTTTTTAACAAAAATAACAAAATACTTCACTTTACAAGCCTTTTTAGTGGTTTTGTGAGCTAACAAAGCTGTTTGATACTTTTTTAATCTATTTTCTTTGTCTTGATATTGAGGCTTTTAAAAGTTTTATATTTTTTAATAAAGTAGGAGTAAATGATTGATTTGTCATATAAGCCGTTATTATTGAAGTCATTATGCTTCTTGAGCAGCTTTCTTTTTTTTAACCAGTAATTCCATTCTTTATAAACACTGATATGAGCTTTTAAAATTGCTCCTATATCGCTGAATTTACCTTCCGAGAGACTTTTTAAGGCTGCGATGCCATCCAGGATTAAACGTAAAAATATCGTTCGCTTAAACTTTTGGTCAGGCAGGTTTTTAATGAGCATTCTCAAGCTATTTCTGAAATTCAGGAAAGTCTTCCTGGGGTTTCCCTGAGGCAAACTTCCGCCTCCAACATGATAAACTTTTGATTCAGTTATACAAATAATTCTTTTGCCTTTGTTTTTTAGTCGCCAGCATAAATCTATTTCTTCCATATGTGCAAAGAAGTCTTTATCTAATCCGCCGGCTTCATGAAAATCATCTGCACGCACAAACATACAAGCACCGGTAGCCCAAAAGATTTCAATACTTTCATCATATTGATTCTCATTTTTTTCTAAGGAATCAAAAATTCTGCCCCGACAAAAGGGATAACCCAATTTATCAATAAATCCACCTGCCGCACCTGCGTATTCAAAATAATCTCTATTTTTCTCATCTAAAATTAGTGGTTGGGCTGCAGATATATTTTTATCTTTTTCCATTCCGGCAATTACCGGCTCTATCCAGTCAGGTTCAACTTCAACATCCTGATTCAGCAATACGTAGTAATCTGCTTTTATTTTTTTCAAACCCTCATTATACCCGCCTGCAAACCCCAGATTTTCTTCTAAAATTATAGATTTTACCTCCGGAAAATTGCTTTTCAAAAAGTCTTCGGTTCCATCATTTGAAGCATTGTCTATAACCCAGTATTCTGCATTTGGGTAAGTTGTCTTAAGCAAAGGTGGCAGAAAACGCTTTAAAAAGTGCTGACCTTTCCAGCTTAGAATTACAACTGCAACAAGTGGTAAGTTTTTTTCCAAAATCAGAAAGTTTATTCAGGGATGGAAATTTCAACTAAAAAGCGTTCATCCAAAACATGTAAAACTTTGGCCGCTGACTCAGAAATTTTTATGATTAAGTTTCGGTTTTGGTCTGTAGCCGGCATCCTTCCAATAACTCTAACGTAGGTTTCTAAATTATTCATTAGATTTCTGACCTTTATTATGCTGCCAATAGGTGCTTCATTTGTTAAAACTAAAAAGTGTTCCTCGCGACCGGTATCTTCTATCCAGGAAGCAATTCCTCTTTTTTCAAGCATTCTGTTTGTTTCACTGATTTTTGATTGAAACGTATTACGGTATTCATTGATCACCGGATTGTCTCTTGGATCCGGCCTTACAGGCTCAGATATATCTAATTCTGAATCCTCCGTTTCTGTAAATGCAAGACTTTCTTCAGTTTGTTCCTCTATTTCTGGCATTTCTGTACGGCCACCTTCAGTCATGCCGACTTTTAACAATTGTCCTGCCTGCAAATTGTCTGATTGTAATTGATTCCATTGCCTGATTTTCTTCGGATTTCTAAATCCATATTCACGTGCTATCGAAAATAAAGTTTCTCCGCCTTTTACCTGATGGTATGCCCATCCGTCTTCCCGCTGAAAATCATCTACAATTTTTTCTTCCCGGGAAGGCACAATTTCTATGTCTTCAACATCTGTGTATATAATAAGTATCTGACCAACGCTTAAAGCATCGTCTTCAAGTTGGTTCCACTCCCTTATTGGGGCAGGGCTTGGAAGACCATATTGTCTGGCAATTGAAAAGAGACCTTCACCCTGAGATACTTCATGTCGAATAAAATTTTCTGTAGGTTCAGCCGGTCGGGATTCACTGACCGTTGCGGGTATATTCAATGGTATAACTAATACCTGCCCTAATTGTAATGGCTTATCCTTAAGTATAGGATTTTTTTCCCGAATTAGACTTTCTGAGGAATTATATTTTCTGCTGAGCGAGAAAAAAGTCTCTCCAACATCAACTTTATGCAACCTAAATTGTCTTTTACCATCAGTAAGTAAAGGATTTTCCTTGGCTAAGTCTTCAAATTTTGCTATTTCTACCGGAACTTTTATTAAATCTCCTATTTTTACATCAGTAGCAACATTTTGAATTTCATTGAGAGAAAGTATTTCCTGAGCCGGAACATTATACTTTCTGGCTATTGAATATACAGTTTCCCCGGATTGTATATCATGTAAAATCATTAAGGGGGTATCTGCTTTTACAGTTGTAAAAATCAGTAAAAAGAAAAAACTTAAAAGGGTATAAGTAAATCTTCTAAAAAAATAAAAAAAATTAGCTTTCATAAAATCTTTAAAACTTAAATTATGTTTAATTAAAAAACTACCAATTCATTGTTTTAATTTTACAGAATTGAATAAATCCTAAAAATAATATCTGAATCAACAATTTGGAACAAATACAAAAGTAATGGTAAAGAATAACATCTCCTTTTATACGATAAAAAAAATATGCACAATTAGCTTTTTGTTGTGTAGTCTTTTTTTACTTCTGAGTCTTAATCAGTCTGAGGCAACAGAACCCCGACCATTGGATGAGAAAATAGTTTATTTCTTTGAATTAAATGAGGATATAATGCCCGCTGCTGAAAGAAGAGTCACCAGAGCACTGGCAGAAGCAGAAGAAAAGAACGCTGATATCGTTTTAATGCGGGTAAATACCTACGGTGGAATGGTAAATGTTGCAGACTCCATCAGAACGATGATGCTGAATGCAAGACCGACAACGGTTGCCTGGATAAAAAATAATGCTGCTTCAGCCGGAGCATTGATTTCAATTGCCTGTGATAGTATATACATGAGTAGAGGCTCTAATATTGGCGCAGCTACAGTTGTGAATCAAACCGGTGAGCAAATGCCTGACAAATATCAGTCTTATATGCGTAGTATGATGCGTTCGACAGCTATGGCAAAAAATAGAGATCCTCTAATTGCGGAGGCTATGGTTGATGAAACCGTTGAGATTGAGGGAATCATTGATGCCGGCAAAATTCTAACTTTTACCGGTGAAGAGGCTTTAGCAGCCGGATTTATTGAAGGAAAGGCTGAAAGCATTGAAGAGGTGCTTAGTAATATGGGGATAGAGAATTATACACTACACCGTTATGAAACTTCATTTACTGAAAGCATTATAAATTTTTTATTGAATCCCCTGGTAAACAGCATTTTGCTTTTAGTAATCATAGGTGGTTTATATTTTGAATTACAAACACCCGGAGTTGGGTTCCCTATTATCGCTTCTGTTGTAGCAGCTACATTATATTTTGGCCCTTTGTATATAGAAGGTATGGCAGCCAACTGGGAAATACTTCTGTTTATTGTAGGTATTTTGCTCATAGCACTCGAGATTTTTGTTATTCCCGGCTTTGGAGTAGCCGGAGTCTCCGGAATAATTGTAACAGTCACTGCACTCACCCTTGCGCTTATTCAAAACGACGGACTGGATTTTTCTTTCCCCGGAATGGAAAATGTAGCTTTTGCTTTTTTTAGGGTATCCATTACCTTGCTGGTGTCTATAGGTATAATAATTTTTATGGGTGGGAATATTGCCAATCTCAGATTTTTTCAAAAGATGATACTGGCAGATGTTCAGGATAAAAATGAAGGCTATACAAGCGCAGATTTTTCTTTAAGAGATCTTGTTGGTAGCCAAGGATTAGCCGTATCGGACTTCAGACCTTCGGGGAAAATCGAAATTGGTGATGAGCAGTATTTTGCTGTTTCAGATGCCGAATGGATAAAAAAAGGAGAAAGGATTCAGGTTGTTTCTCTTAAAGGTTCTAATCTTGTTGTTAAGAAGGTGAAATGATTGAAGTCAATAATCCGCCATTTTTTTAGCGTATTTATTTTTATATATGGCCAATAGAAAAATAGCAATAATTCCTGCAAGATACGGGTCAACTCGTTTTCCGGGGAAGCCTCTGGCATTGATTTCAAACAAAAGTATGATTCAGAGAGTTTATGAGAATTGTATCAGTTGCGGGATATTTGATGATGTGATTATAGCAACAGATGATGAACGCATATTAAATCATGCGGCTACTTTTGGTGCTAATGCGGTAAAAACCGACAAATATCATCCAAACGGAACTTTGAGGTGTATAGAAGTAGTTGAAAAAATCAATCTAAAGGAAGCCTGGATGTTTAATATACAGGGGGATGAACCGTTTTTACATCATGAAAATTTAAATGAACTTAGCCGATTTTGCAGTAAAGTGGAAAATGCAGTGGTAACTATGTATGATGAAATAGAAACTTTAAATAGTTATCAAAATCCTAATGTTGTAAAATTAGTACAGAACAAAAACCAAAAAGTAAATTATTTCAGCAGAGCGCCAATTCCATTTGATATTAACAATGTAATTAATTTCCCTTCTCCTTATGTAAAGAGACATATAGGTATTTATGCTTTTTCAGTGAGTATTTTACAAAAAATAAAAAACCTTGAAATTTCAGCTTTGGCTCAGATTGAAAATTTAGAGCAATTGACCTGGCTTAATGAAGGAATAGATATTTATGCCGTTGAAGCAAAGCATCCGAATGGTCCGTCTGTTGATTCTCCGGATGACATTCAAAAAGCAGAGATTTTTTTAGCCGACCATTAAATTGCAACCCCTTACATCAGCATTGTTTATTCTGCCGTAAACATAAAAACCACCATCATTATCTAATTCTCCTATGTCATCAGTTGCAAGAAAACAGCAACTATGTATGTTTGCCAAATCAATAATATTTAGAGCGCCTCTTGCATTTTTTGATTGTATATCGAAAGGGTCATAAACATCTCGTACCAAAACTTTAACCCAGTCCGGGAAGTAGTATTTCTCATCTTTAAGGGAATAAGCCTGTGAAAGCAGTTCCGTCATGCCGTATTCAGAATGTATTTGATTTGTTTGAAAAGCATTTTTCAAAATATCATGCAAAGCTGTTTTCCAAAGTTCTTTTCTCCTGCCTTTCATGCCCCCGGTTTCCATAATAACTGTATGCTTTAAATGAATGGGGTATTTTTCTGCAAAATCAAGAAGTGCAAAACTAACGCCTATTAATATTGTTTTTTCTTTCCTTTCTTCTAAGGTTTGTAAATGGGTTGAGAGCTTTTCGTAATCATCTATATAAAATCCGCTAAGGGGCTTTCCGGACGATTTCATGAAACCGTCAACCATATACACCAGAGAGGCATTATTTCTTTCAAGATAAGAGGGGAGAAGAGCAAGGAAGGTATAGTCTTTAATATTTCCATAGTATTTTTCAAAACATTTCAAAAAGACATCCCGGTACCATTCTAAAGAATAAATATGATGCTTGGATGACTGCCCACCACCGGTAGTACTGCTCTCAAATACTTTTTCACTTTCAAAACTTCCCGTTTTAATTTCTTCAGTTTTAAAAAGTTTTATCGGAAGGAAAGGTATTTTTTCAATTGATTTTATTTGTTGAGGTGCTACACCTAACAATTGAATATACTTCTTATATATAGGATTGTTTTCAGCCTGATAGTAAAACACTCTTAATGCAAACTGATTAAAAGTATCGGGATTCAAACCAAAAATTGAATGATAGTTAAACGTTATTTTATTGTTTTTATCCAAACTAAGCGAAAAGTTTTAATGAACAGCAAAAAAAATGATACATTTATGTATTACTTTTGTTTAGTAAAAAGTAATCAGAATATACAAAAATAGCTAAATCATCGTTTCTAATTTAATTCATGGATTAATGCTTTTGAAAAAAATAAAATACCTTACTGTTTCAGTTTTATTATCTGCTTTGTTTTTAACATCCTGCGTAGATCCGCCGGATTATTCTGAAGTTCCGGAAATTGAATTTATTACATTTTCACCACAATTAGTTGGAACGGAAGATACGCTGCAAATAGTTTTCTTTTTTAAAGACGGAGATGGGGATCTTGGTTTTGAAAGTTTTTCCGAACCGGACTCTTTAGGTTGTGATTTGTGTGACTCCACTTGCTTCGATGAACCGGAATTTTCAATTTTTGTCACGCGTAACAAGACCGGATGTCTAATCCCTTTTAATATGCCTTATATTCCACCTAAAGGTAGCAGCCGGGCTATTTCAGGAAATGTCACCCTCAGCTTGTTTGATATTGGGTGTTTGCCTCCTGATGGTGGTTCTTTGGGAGATATTACAGATCAGGAAACGGATACGGTATATTTTTATATACAGCTAAAAGACAGAGCCGGGAATTTTAGTAATGTGATACAAACTCCCGAAATTACCTTACTTTGTAATGATTAGGTAAAATTCTACGCTAAATTGCCTTAAATTTGCACCAACTTCTTTCTTTTGTTGTTATATCAACAATTCAAACAGCAATAGTAATTTATGGCAAATACAGACAACACCTTAATTAGTAAATATAATGTTCCCGGTCCAAGATATACCAGCTATCCTACCGTTCCGTATTGGCAGGATAATGATTTAAAGGCCGGAGATTGGTTAAGCAGATTAACAAAAAGATATCAGGATACCAATAGTAAAAGCGGTATTTCCCTTTATATACACTTGCCTTTTTGCGAGTCACTTTGTACTTTTTGCGGATGCAATAAGCGAATTACAATTAACCACGGTGTTGAATCTCCATATATACAAACGGTTCTGAATGAATGGGACCTTTATCTGGAAAAACTCGGCGAAAAACCTATGTTGAGAGAACTGCATTTAGGCGGAGGTACACCAACGTTTTTCAGTGCAGATAATCTCAGGTTTTTACTGGAATCTATTTACAAAAAATGTGATTTACATCCGGATTTTGAATTGAGCTTTGAAGCGCATCCAAATGTAACCTCTTACGAGCAAATGCAGGTTTTATATGAATTGGGCTCCCGAAGAATCAGTTTGGGGGTACAGGATTTTGATCCGGCTGTTCAACAGATAATTAATCGGGTGCAACCCTACGAAACTGTTTTAAAAGTAACAGAAGGAGCCAGAAAAATTGGTTATTCTTCTATAAATTTTGATATAATTTATGGTCTGCCGCTTCAAAAAATGAGCAGTATAGTAGATACAATTACAAAAGTTAAACAACTCATGCCCGAAAGAATTGCTTTCTACAGCTATGCACATGTGCCCTGGGTAAGTCCCGGTCAGCGCAGATACACTGAAGAAGACCTGCCACTTGGATCGGAAAAGCGAGATTTGTATGAAAAGGGTAGGGAAATGCTCGAAGCAGCCGGATATATAGAAATTGGTATGGATCATTTCAGTTTACCTCAAGATTCTTTATATAAAGCTCTAAAAAAAGGAACATTGCATAGAAATTTCATGGGATATACGCATCAGTATACCGAAGTTTCCATCGGTCTGGGCGTTTCCAGTATTAGTGACAGCTGGGATGCATTCGCTCAAAATATCAAAGGTTTTGAAGAGTATACTGCAATGGTAAATGAAATAAAAGAGATTCCGGTTTTCAGAGGGCATTTGCTCAATGAGGAAGATTTGTTTATCAGAAAACATATACTGAACTTAATGTGTCAGTTGGAAACCTCCTGGGGTGAAAGTGAAGATAATCACCCGCTAATTCTTTCTGCTATTAATCATTTAACAGAAATGTTTGAGGACGGTTTGGTAGTGTTGGAAAACAGAACCCTTCGCGTAACAGAAAGCGGTCGCCCATTTGTGAGAAATGCATGCATGGCTTTTGATAATAGAATGTGGGCAAAAAAGCCGGAAACCCAACTTTTTAGTCAGGTAATTTAATATATTATGCTCAAATGGCAGTTTACCGCTTTTTTAGCCCTTTATTTAATCTTCTCTACGAATTTTTCGCTCAGGGCAGCAGAAGCTGAATCCTCCTTAAAAAGTCCGGGGCAGTTTACGTTAAGCGTTAATGGGGCATTGCTTTTAGGCGGTGAAATAAATCGTGACAATTTTATTTTTAAAAGTGGATATTCCTTTTTTATACAACCGGCATACGAATATTCAAATTTCAGTATTTTTTTACATACAGGAGTATTTCTGTTGGAAGATGAAGGTTTTTTGCCTATTGGAGCAGGTTTGAGGTATTACACAGGCAACAAGCCTTCCGGATTTCATTTCTCATTTTCAGCCGGATTTGCAGATGCATGGCTGAGAGACAGAACAAATGAAAGATATTCTCTGGATGGCAGATGGTTTGCCATGCCGGGTTTTGGATACAGACTTTTAATTAGTGAAAATTTAAAAGGAATTTTCGGCTTAAATGTATTGCACCAAAATGCAGTTTTACGCTTTGAACACCCTCAGTCAGAATCTATATCTTCGGTAATAAATTTTACTTTTTTAAAGTTTTCCTTAGGGGTTGAATTTTAAAATGAATTCTATTAAAAAAATATTTGTAGTTTTTCTTTTATGTGCTTGCTTTCAGCCGGTGTTTGCTCTGCCTGTAATCAATGAATTTATGGCTTCAAATTCCGAAGTTATAAGTGATGAAGACGGAGATTTTGAAGATTGGATAGAGATTTATAATCCTACCCAGTTCACTATTGAATTAAATGGGTTTTTTCTTTCAGATGATGTTGATGACCCATATCGCTGGCAGTTTCCTGATTATACTCTGAATCCCGGTGAGTTTTTGCTGGTGTTTGCCTCCGGAAAAAATCGAAAAAGCGGTCCTTATTTTCATACTAACTTTCGGATTGATAAAGATGGAGAGCCCTTAATTCTCTCTAGTCCTGACAGTGTATGGGTTGACTGGATTGAACCGATACAATTATTAACAAATACTTCCTACGGTAGAAAAACAGACGGAGGTGCTGAATGGGTATATTTTTCTGTTTCCAGCCCCGGCATATCCAATGCAAGCGGAGTGAAAGGACCTGCGCCGGAAGATATTATAGAAAGTTCTCTACCCTCAGGATTCTATCCATCGGGAACTCCGCTCACTTTGTTTTTTAAAAATCAGGACGCAGATATTTACTATACAATTAATGGGGAGCGACCTGATATTAACAGTTTTAAGTTTTCAGACTCCATATCACTTAGTCGACTGCTGATTCCTGACAGGCATTATTCAAACATACAAACAGCACCCCGCTGGCAAGAACCAAACTCTACACAATTTGGAGCTATTGTTTTACGGGCAGCAGCATTTAAAAATGGAATTAGAGTCAGTAATTATCTACAAAATGTATACTTTCCGGAGGAAATGTGGCCCAATAAGGATTGGTCTGTATTCTCAATAATTATGGATGAAGATGATTTTTTTAGTCATGAGCGTGGAATTTATGTGCCGGGTCCCGGATTTGAAGAAGATCCCTACAGAGCAAATTATTATAAAAGGGGAGATGACTGGGAAAGAACAGTACAGCTTAGTTTTTTTAATACCGAACAGGAATTGATTTTTGAGCATTTGGCAGGAGCCAGAATTCATGGTGACGGGACCAGAAAAGCACCCCAAAAAAGTATAAGATTATATGCCAGAAACAGATATGGCTATGAAACATTTGATTATCCTTTTTTCGAAAAGAAGCCTAACATAAAAAGTTTTAAAAGATTGATTTTGAGAACTTCAATGGGGGACTGGAATCGATTAGGTTTAACAGATGAGTTTGTTACTGCCGCAGTAAGACCCTTGAATCTGGATTATATGGAGTTTCTGCCGGTAATAGTTTTTATAAATGGAGAATTTTGGGGGATTCATCATCTCAGAGAACGAATTGATCAGTACTATTATATGTCAAACCATGGTGTTAATCCTGAAAATATTGATGAGATAGATGGTTTGGGATATGCTAACAGAGGCACAGCAGATGCTTATTTTAAAATGTTTAACTTTTTCCGGAATGCAGATCCGCAGGAAGCAGGTTTTTATGATGAAACCTCAAAATTGATAGATATAGAAAATGTAGTGGATTATTTTATTGCTAAAATGTATTTCAGGAATTTAGACTGGCCATTCAGAAACTATACACTTTGGAAATCTGAATACGGCAAGTGGCGTTGGGTATTTTTTGACTGTGATGCATGCCTGATTCGTTTTGGAGATTATAATATGCTTGAATATCTTCAGGAACAGCATTTCCCGGAGCATATAGATGCAGATTTGTTCTTGATTATACGTCGTTTATTGCAAAATGAAAAAACATACGGACTGTTTATGCAGCGACTAAACAGACATATTGAACATACATTTTCACCTGAGCGCTTATTACCGATATTAGATAAGATGGCTGAAAATCACAGACATTATATAGAAGAGCAGGTTAAAAGGTGGCATGTGCCTGCATCAGTTTATCAATTTGAACAAAATATTAAAGATTTAGAAAGATTTATAATTCGTCGCCATGAATTGATGAGCAGGCAATTCTCTAAGATTGCAAGAGAATCAGTAAAGGTTTATCCAAATCCGCTTTCTCTTGAAACCGGAAAACTAACTGTCAGCGCCACGTTTTTGAAAAACAATAGCAAACTGCAGTATAGTCTTATTGATATGAAAGGAATGGAAATGCTTTCCGGAGAGATTCAAAATGGCAGAGAATTAACGTTTCCCCGGAGCATAAACCCGGGTAGTTATATTTTAAAACTTAAAAATGATGGTTTTGTATTCAATAAAAAGCTTATTATTCAGTAGAAGTCTGAATCAGAGGGCATTACTTTTTTTATTATTCCTTTGCTTTTTTAACTCAAATAATGCGTCGGGAGAAATCAATAAAACTGAGCGCATTATTATTGAAGTAGAACCATTTAAGCAAATTTATAATAGTGCTTTTTTCAGCAATTTGTGTATGATAACTTCTGATGGCTGCATACATAATATTTCCGGCTTTGATTTTGAGTGGGGTTTCCATTATGAACTTGAAGTGGATAAAATAAACATAGAATTTCCACAGGCAGATTCTTATAGCATTAAATATGAATTGGTAAGGATTATTGAGAAAGAAAAAGAAACAGTTGATTTACAATTTTACAATATGGTAAAGCTAAACAGGAGCTTGTCGTCTTCTGAATTTATACCGGCATTTGAGTTTACCCAAAATGACACAGCCATTTATTTCAATGAAGTGAATGTATTGATAAATGATAAGGATTTAGTGGAAATATTGAAAGCTAATAGTTCCGGATACTACCGGATTTTATTTGAGGTTTTAGATAAAAAACATTTGCAATTATTATCAATAAGAAAGGTAGAGTGAGTTGCTGATTAGGTAGAGGTAGTTTATGTTAGAAAGACCTAAGATTGCGCAAGATCCAAGGGAGAAAGCTGGCAGTTGGCAGGAAAGAAATCCCAAGAGCTCAAATTTCAAGAGACCAAGACCCAAGAAGGGAAAGTATAGGCAGGGGCAGTAGGCACTATGCAGGGTGAGAAGCCAGGAGCCCAAATTTCAAGAAATTAAAAATTTAAAGGCAGCAATTTTTTTAGCCTGCTCCCTCTTCTGTCGCAAGCGTCCGCTTGTGACATGTGTGTAGAATATATAAAATCCGGGCTCAAACTTAACTCTGTTTTGTCCGTCAAAGTTCAGCTAAAGCTGAAATCGTATTGCATAAAGAGAATTTTATTTGGAGTAGTGCCAGAGATTATGCCGGTAGAAGAGGGTATATTGATATTGAGTTAATAGAGTTTTTTTTGAATATTACTTTTAAAATGAATAGATTTACATATTGATAGATGAATTGCAATATGATTTATGCAAAACAGCCGTATCACAAGCGGACGCTTTCGATAGATGTGAGGTTTTGCCTTTGGAGCCGGTAAGCGAGGGCTTGATTATGGAAATTGAAAATGTCTTGAACAGGATTTGAAAGATTAAGAGATAGACAAGATTTTGAAAACTGATAAAAGAGGATGAAAAACGAAATTATTCTGTATCGACCTAATGAGGTAGCGGAACATATCGAGGTTCGCATTGATGAGAAAACCGTTTGGCTAAGTCAAGAACAATTGACGCTTCTTTTTCAAAGAGATCAATCTGTAATTT